>JBMYPC010000062.1:0-16860 GCA_049599895.1 Bacteriovoracaceae bacterium
ACTTGGGATTGATTGTGGCCATGGAGGAAAATGGTTCGACTAAAAAATGGGGTGGTGACCCCAACTGGAAGCAAACTTCTTTTCCTCGCTTCCAACTTACTAAAAACATTAAATTTGTAGCTCATCCAGCATACCTAGACAAGCAGTTCCTCCAGCAAAAATACCTTGAAGAAAAGCTCGGGGCGACGGAAATTGCCCAGCTAATTGGTTCCTCCAAAACGACGGTTTTAAAATACTTGAAGCGATTTGGCATCCCCACAAGAAAGGTTGGGGCCAATCTTAGAAATCATAAAAATGGTGTTGCTTATGGTCAGAAGATGGAGAAGCGAGAACTTCAGAATCATAAGAGGGAACAGGCCAATATTGATAAGATGAAGGAACTTCGTGCAAATGGCTTCAGCTACTGGAAAATTGCTGAAGTCTTCAACTCTATGAAAATCCCCACCAAAACAGGGAAAGGGAAGTGGCATGCGAAGACTGTTCAGCAGATACTAGAGCGTTTTTAGTGAGTATAAAGTTATATAAGTATTTACAGGGAGTTAAATAGGGTAATCATGCTTTTAATGGGTTAATTTGGTGTTTATATTACCCTATTTCTATGATATTACCTTATTGTGAACTCTTTGAATCATAGCTATTTAGAAAGGCTCAAATTTGGTCAAACAGAATTAGGTACTCTAAGAAGTTTAGGTGAGTATAGAGGCAAGCAAATTCTTTACTCGAAACAATCTCCAGAGGTTTTGAAGGGACTACAACAAGTGGCCGCCATAGAGTCAAGCGAGTCGTCAAATCGTTTGGAAGGTATTGAGGTTCCTCACAAAAGAATTGAAAAACTTGTTTTAGAAAATACCAAACCAAAAGATCGCTCTGAGCAAAAAGTGGCTGGGTATAGAGATGCTTTGTCTTTAATTCATGAGTCCCATGAGGAAATCCCATTCAGCTTGAATGTCGTACTACAGTTTCATAGTTTTATTTATAAATATATGCCCAACCCTGGTGGAAAATGGAAAAGCACAAATAATGAGATCATAGAAAAATATCCTGATGGTAAAACAAGGGTGCGATTTATACCTATTTCATCATTAGAAACGCCACAATACATGGAAGGGTTGGTAAAGAACTATGGTTTGTCTCTTGATAAGAATCTGGCGGATCCATTAGTTATTATTCCTTTGGCTATTCTTGATTTTTTATGTATCCACCCTTTTTCAGATGGTAATGGGAGAGTTGCACGCTTACTAACTTTATTACTCCTTTATCATTTTGATTATAAAGTTGGACGGTATATAAGCCTTGAGCGAATTTTTGAGCAAACAAAAGAAGATTACTATCGAACACTTGAAGAAAGTTCTCAAGGTTGGCATGAAGGCAAACACGATATCATGCCTTGGGTAAATTATTTTTGGGTTGCTTTAATGAAAGCCTACCAGGAGTTTGAAGAAAGAGTAGGAACTATAACTCCTGGGAAAGGGTCAAAAAGTAATCAAGTTCGTCAATATGTTAAAAAACAATTAAGGGCTTTTTCTATATCAGATGTTGAAAAGGAACTTCCTTGGATCAGCCGAGATATGATTAGGATAGTGCTTAGAGAAATGAGAGATGAAAAAATAATCACATCAAAAGGAAAGGGCCGAGGGGCCAAGTGGGTTTTGGTTAACAAGAAATGATCATGATAAAGATAATGAAATTTAAACCAATCGCTCTTTTAATCTTGGGTTTCATTGGAGAGACCTACGCGTCATCTTGTCCCGAGGGAATGTATAGAGTTCAGGGGCATTATAGGCAGGCTCATTATAGAAATGGGAAATATGTTAAGGGGGCAAATGTTTCACCCCACTGTAAACACTATAGGAGTGATGGCCCACTAAAACCTGAATTCAAGTTGAGGATGCCGAAGGGTTGGCCGCAGAAAAAAGAAAAGTTTAAAAAGTGTTCTAAAAAAAATCAAAAGAAAATAAATAAAGCATTATCTACTCTTCCAAAGATTTTAACAAATATAGGCAAATTAAAAATTCATTGTGCAGATAGGTCTGTGTACTTAGGTAATCCGGCGTCATCGGCTCCGAATGTGAAGATTATTGTTCTGTATGACTCAGCTTTCTCTGGAGATGTAAAGAGGTACATAGCACATGAACTAGCTCATATTCTTTATACAAGATTATCAGATGAAGAAAAAAAGATTTTGCATAAAGTGAGTTCTTGGACAGAAGATAAAAATGGAAGATTCAAGACAAAGAGGAAAAAGTTTTCTGAGCCTGATGGTGCAATCGATCCAGATGAGGACTTCTCGAACAATGTAGAGCACTACTTGTTTAATAAACGACATTTTAGAAGGGATTATCCTGAAATTTTTAAATGGCTAAAAAATCTATTTGGAGATAAAAAATGAAATGGATGTTAATGGCAACTATTTTTTTTAGTTGCAGTACTTATCAGAGTACACGAAAAAAAGAGATAGAAAGAAGATGGTTAATATTAGAACGTGCTATTGAAGATAGATGGACACAAAAAGAAATTGTCAATTTATTAGGTAGTCCTGAAAGTAAAGATAGGGATAAAGAAGATGAGTCTTGGTCCTATAGCTCTGAAGAGAGTGGTGTTCAGGAGTGGTCAATTAGTTTTAATTTGAAGAGCAAAATAGTTTCATATATTAGTTATGGGCCTACAGGATCGCTAGATAATGATTTTACCTTGGATAAAATTTTAAAACGTTGGGAAAGCCTGAACTGCAAGAAGAAGAAATCTAAAATGTATACAAGAGGGCACACTGTCTACCAGGATCAATATTACCTTTGTGATGGGAATAAAAGAATCGACTATAATCGTTACAATGAAGTGTCTTGGATTCGAGTGAGTAGTGGGAGATAGTTTAAGTCTTGTGTGGATCATCAAGCGGGGATGGAAGTAAACAGGTTTCCTCCAGTTTAACTCTTTGAAATTTTGTGGTTCAGGAGGACAAAAGTTCGAGTAAGGAATGGGGTGATCCAGTTTTTTCTTGGAGCTCTAGGTACCGCCAACTCCAAATGACTAATATCATTCAATTACCAGTCAAAAATGAGTGGAGAAATAAGGAGCTTTTATATCAAAAATACGTCGTTGAAAGGCGAAGTTTAAACGAGCTGGCGGTAGAATTTAAAGTTGCCAGACAGACAATTTCTAAGCAAATGAAGGAGTTTGGGATTTCTGTAAGGAAAAGCGGGGCAAATGTAGAAAGAAAGAGGGGACTTGCTTATGGTGAAAAGTGTCGAGATAGAAAACTAAAAGTACATAAAAGAGAAATGGAGAATATTCAAAAAATGAAAGACCTTCGAGATAAAGGTTTCAGTTATTGGAAGATTGCAGATATCTTCAATTCTATGGCGGTTCCTACAAAGACTCGTAAAGGTAAGTGGCATGCTAAGACAATTCATCAGATTTTACTAAGTAGTACTTATTAATAAACTGTGTGCTTAGCATTTAGGTAGTTTAAAATATTAGTTAGGTCATCACTAGAAATATTGTTGTCATAAACAATCATTTCGATTAAGTCATAGTTTGCTCGAAATCTCTTGTCTGCATTAGTGACTGTCATGCAGCCTATCATTGCCCAGGTCGAAAGAGATGAAGTATACTTCATCGTAAGGATTTGTAGTGAACTTGTAACATTAGAAGCACCAACATCCTCGCCTGTAGAACTAAAGCTTCCATTGTTTATAGCAACCTGACCTGTTGTCGAACCAGTTCCATTAAAGCTTACAGTATACCCTCTATTGGTACTCAGAAAAAGGAATTCATTAAAGTCAGTAAAACCAAGGACAGCATGTGCGCCATCTAAAACAGTTATTGCATTTTCGATAACAATAATAATTGTTTGAGCTGTGGATATGCTATTTAGGTCCATGCAGTTTCCGGTTGTATTAGCACCAGCATCTCCGGAAAACTGGATAGTACTTGAGCTCAAAGTAGGTCTGTCGCCGCCTGAGGCGGTTACATGATTATTATTGCCACTTTTATCTTGCCAACATCCAACAGGGTCCGAGTTTGTACTTGCAACCGTACAGCCGGTGTCTTGAAAGATGGTGGAGCTGTCTGAAGCGTCAAGCCATATTGTATTTCCACCAACCAAAGTAGGAATAATGTTTACTGTTAGATTAAAAGTGTCTTGGGCAGTTAAACTTCCATCCGATACTTCCAAGGTAATTGTAGCGCTACCATATTCATTAGTGTTGGGAGTGAGTGTTGCTGTACAGTTTGGAGCTGTTCCTCCAAATGCAACATCTGAGTCGTTAATAAGGGTTGCGTTGGATGAACTCATTGTAACACTTGTTGCACAACTAAGACTTGACTCGGAGTCGTTAATTGTAAATGATAGTGCTGATGTTGAGTTATTTGCATTAATTGTTTGGTTCGATACATCTGAAATCGTCGGTGCTGTATTTGGTGATGTTACCGTTAGTGTAAAGGTATCGCTTGAAGATAAGACTTCATCTGAAACTGTTAGGGTAATCGTTGATGTCCCAGATTGCCCTGCTTTTGGGGTTAAGGTTACTGTGCAGTTTGGAGCTGTTCCAGCTAAAGTAATATCTGAAGAGTCAATCAATGTTGTATTTGAAGAAGAAGCAGATACACTAGTTGTACATCCTATAGTTGAATCTGTGTCAAGGATTACAAAACTTATGGCTCCTGTGCTTGTATTCATGACCGTTGATTGATCAGAAATGTCAGATATGTCTGGAATATCACCATCCACAGAACCGCTACCTGATGACCCTCCGTTATCAGTTGGTGTATAACCTTCATCTACGAATCCTTTATCCCCATAGGGGTTATTACAAGCTGTTTGCAGCATAAGTACAAAGGTCATGATAAAAATTGTTAGACACCTTTTAAATATCAAATTAAAGACCTCCAAAGCTAACTCCAAGTTTCACAGTTACCGACTCAAAGCTTTGCTTAAAACCAAAAACATTCACATCACCAGACTGAGCTTCGGCTTCCAAAGAATATCGGTCTGTGCTGGAATCGATGTTTATTCCCGCAAAAACTTTCTTTGTATATGCACTCTCTATATTAACAGAAGGATTATTTTGTACGTGATATTGCCTATATCCGAGACCAACTTTAATACTTATATTATTTTTGCCCATAATAATGGGCATTTCTAGTGATGATCCTAGTTCAATATATAGAAGCTGGTCAGAGTCTATCTCTGCCACACCATCAGCCAGTGTTTTTACATATGGAAGGGATTCAGTTCCAAGCTCTAGCTTCAGGCCAGTAAAACGAAAAAGTTTGAGTTTGATATTGGTACTCACACCAAAAATATTAGAAAATTTATTGTTAAGTTCATTGCTATCAGGATCTTGAAATATTAGTCTCTGAGAGTATCCAGTAATACCTACTCTTGTATCTTTTGAAAAATAATAGTTATAAGACAACTTAAGACCAGGTGAGATATCACTGAAAACTGTTGTTTGTCTTCCTGATGCATTTTTTGATTCTATATTGCTGAAGCTCCATATACTATTAAGACCCCAAGCATGAGGTGTTTTGCTTTTTGTTTTTGAGTATTGTGGCAATTTACTAATCACTCCTTCATCCTGAAACTGAATGTTATTTAGGTAAATTTGGTGTTCTGGCATATCAAGATTTTCGTTTTGAAACTTAATATCTTTAAAGTCCTCTTCATTTGCAAAAGAATTTATCGATAGAGAAAATATAAAAATCATCATAATGGACTTCACCTTGCCTCGCTTTGATTAGCATTCTTGATTCTTTCTTTTCTTATCTTTTTCCATGTTTAAAAAAACAATCCTATATTATAATAATCATTACTTTCTTTTGATTTTAAAGTCATAGAAATGAGAGAAAGCAGTGCTTGCTCAAGGTGCTCTTTTTCAAAATCCCTACAAACCTCAAGAGCCTGTTTTAAACCTTTAATAACATCTGTTCTTGTATTTGAATCAACGATAAATCTAAACTTTTCAACTAGCTCTTTGGCAATTCTTCCATCAAGGTAGTAGATTTCTTCCTCAAGAAGGAAATTAGATTGAAAGAGTCTTGGTGGAATCATTTTTTGCTGAGCTGAACTTGGAATTCTTTTTTGTTCAACTTTTTTAAGAGAGGATAGGTATTCATGAGTTGGGATGATAAGTTTATCACCTTGCTTTATTAAGTTGATATCTTTTACTAGGGGATTTAGATGTTTAATTACAGAGATTAAGTTCCAAGGATTTTCATTTTTTAAAATATCTTTTAATATTCCAGATACAGTGTCTCCATATTTAACTTCATAGCTTGTAACTATATTTGAAGCATTTTTGCCAAACTCTAAAGGAATATTTATTTCATCATCAATATTAAGGATATTTAAATCTTTAATATGAGGATTTAAAGCCTCGAAACTCTTAAAGGCCGCTTTAAAAGGTCTAGATGAATAACTTACTTTTTTCCCATTTTGTTGTATGTACTGCATAATTATCTTGGAAAGTGATTCACCTTCTTGAACCTTGTGCTTTTGAACATAATCCGCAGATGCAAACGAATCTAGACTTGCAAAAGTAGATATTGTTAATGGTAAAACTAGCTTCTTCATAATCTAATCATCGAGATATAAAGACTAGAACTTAAACAAAGGTGTTGAAATGTAGCAGTTTAGAAAAATTTGCCTAGTATATGATACTAGTTACCGAAACTGACACCCAGGTATAACTGGAGAGATTTATTTTCTTGATCTATGTCGTCGACTTTTTGTGTATACGAGGAGTTTTTAATTCGAAAGTCGATACTTGAGCTTGAGAAATAATAGTTAAGCTCTGCGCCGAGTTCCATTTCTCCTGTTGAGGGTAGGGATTTCCCCTCATCTGTAGCTAGGAAAAAGTAGCGATAGCCTAAATCAAGCTTTGCTGTTAACCCAGATTTCTTTTTTCCTGTTATAGATGGCGTGAAAAATAATCCAAGATTAGTGCGATTAACTGATTTGATTTTAGCAATACTAAGCTCATCATTATTTATGTATATTCTAGAGTCCTTTCCTATTCTCAGCTCAGGTCTTAACCAGTATTTATAAAAGCTAATAATTGCATTAATACCATTAAGCTCAACTTCCGAATTATCGAGAGAGCCTGTAATTGGATTATTAAATCTAACTACTTCTGAGTAACCCTTAAGTCCTACCACAATACCTGAACTTGCCATATATAAATTTGAAAACTCAAATCCGCTCGAAGACTGTCCGGGTAAGGATGTTTTCGTAGAGTTCTCTGAGTCAGTAAAACTGATTAAGTAATAACTTTGCCTAAGGCCAAAAGAGAACTTATAGTTGGAGTAACCCTTTTGCACAAAAAGAGTATTTATTAATACTGTTAGTATTATGTATTTACTCATTTTTAATGTTAGTGTTTTGGCCATTCTTGGCAAATTACCTCCTTGAGAATAAACTTCTACCTTCTCATAATAATCAATCGGTAAACTAAGGCTTTTTAAAAAACTGACTTCTTAAGTTTGGAAAATCTTTCCTGTCTTTTTGTGGTTCTTTAGACAAAAAGAAAGGCACTACCTGGATGACTAAGTACCTAAGTGGGACTCCTAGATGAGACCCTTGTTCGAGGTACCGGGGTCTTTTCCTATAAACATTTCTTTTAACCAGGAGGATTGCGATGCAAACCAAGAAAGAAAACTGTCTAGTTCAAACAAACGTAATTTTTAACGAGGAGGTCGAAATGAAAGATTACAAACTTGAACAACTGGATGAAAACTATGGATCTTTAGTTGAAGAGATTCTGTGTGAAGTATTTCACATCGAAGATCAGGATGATTCTTTAGAAAGCATGCATGAAGCAGCAATTTATGATTTAAGAAGTGATAGTGAGCTTGAGATCTCTAAAGAAAGAGAACTTAGGAGTCTAGATGGTGACTCGGCACCAACAGAGGACTTGAAGCTGTTGGAAGAGCAAGCTACTAGTTACTTTAAGAATCCTACAAAAGTCTTTACGCCATCAGAAGACGTTATTACAGATGATGTTATTACTGGATTTATCCAAATTAATGCGGGGTTGAAATTCGATAAAGATGGAAAGCCGATAGAGATTTGGAAAAGCTATGGGCAGAAGTTAGTTGTATCGCTTGATAGGCTCTACAACCCAGAGTCTATTAATTCTCAAGTAGAGTCATTGGGGTTTGAGTTATCAGATATGGTTAGAGTCGTATTCTATGGAGCACCTCTTTCGAAGATAGTCGGTTCTAGAGAATATGTAAAAGGTGAAAAGAAAACCCTAGAGCCTCTTTCAGATATCTACTCTAATATTCTATTAGCCATCCCGGCTGAAGAAAGAGGTGGTACTGATGATTCTATATTCTCTTTTGTTGATAGGTTAGTGAAGGACTCTATTCAAACAGGAGCAGAGTTGGGGCTTGATCGTTGCACTATCGGTCATTGGGAAATGACTCGTATTAGGTTGGATGAATTAAAGCAAGAAGAGGTTGAACTAAAAGAATTGAGAAGGATTGAAAAGATTCAAGCTGGATTTTCTCAAAGAAGGAAAAGTTATGTTGATAACTTTAAAGAAGCGAAGCAAGTAATCAAAGGACTGAATGATATGAGTCTTAAGGTTAGAGATCTAGTAGATGTCGATTCAAAGCTTATCTATCAGTTGCAATAAGTGGATCATGGTTAGATAGTGAAGGAGCTAAGAATGAAAAAACAACTTGGCACTCCGTAGCTGTATGGAAAAAGCTAGCAGACTTATGTCGTGATCATCTTAAGAAAGGTGATCTTGTGTTTGTTGAAGGTGAAATTACAAATTCATCTTGGACAGATGAGAATGGTAAAAAACACCAAACAAGTGAAATAAAAGCTAAACGTATTTTGTTTTTCGATTCATTTAAATTTACGAACAAGTAAAAAGCTGGAAGGTTACTATAAATCGCTTGGTATTCCTAAGCTAAAAAGGAGACCGTCCATGGACAAAAATACAAATGCTAACCCACGATCAATTTGATGAATACTATTCAGATGAAATTACTTTAGAAAAGGCACTAATTAGAGTTGCCCCATTATTTGTAAATTCATTGATTAGGAAACACCCATCGCTGATGTTAGCGATTGTACTTGCTGACGTTGCATTAGAAGTTAGAAATAACAGGAAAGCGAAACGAAAGTTTGGCGAGTTAGTTCTAATAAAAAGTTAAACAACAATACCTATTTCCAGCTTCCCTAGGGGAATTAATCCTCTGGGGTTTTTATTAACCACTTACTATAGGAGTTAAGTATGATTGAGCAAAGAGCTGAGCAAGCACAACAAAGTTATGAACCAGAAGTAGAAAAAGGCTTTTTAAGTGATGGAATCCTTTCACTAGGTGGAAGTGTATTCAGTACTGTTGGAAAAGTAGCACTCGCTATCGGAACAACGGGAATCCTAATGTATCTGTTCTACCAACTTGAAGTAATTGTTGGATTAGGGACAGTACTTACAGGAGCTATTGCCATTTGTGGTGGTGTCGCCTCAATGGCCTTAGGTAACAAAATGTCCACAGGAAGTTTCCTTGATGGATTATTAGGTGCCTAACTCACTAAGGGGCCTAGAGCCCCTTTTTTACTAAGCATGGTTAAAAAATAATAAAGAAATCGAACAAGTTAAAATTATCATGCAAAAATTTAATGAGCATCTTTCTTATAAGTCTCTTTTGGTTGAGCTAAGTGAGATGGGTGTAAAAAACAAAACAGGAAAAGAATTTAATGTCCCATCATTGAAGAGACTTCTTACTAATAAAAAATATATTGGTAAGCTTCATGTTCCTACTGATTCCGATAATGAAGAAGTATATGTTGATCTTCCATTTGGTGCTGTCATAGATAAGGAACTTTTTGATAAAACACAGGCCAACGTAGCTGTCGTAGAAAAATTAAGAGGATTTAATAAAAAGCGGTCTCGCTTATATGCCCTAACAGGTATTTTACACTTTGAGGATGGATCTCGTTTTACTGGTAATTCAGGTACTGCTCGAAATGGTGCACCAAAGTATTATTACTACAACGCCAAAAACAAGGTTCGGGTTTCCGCTGATGAGATTGAATCTGCTGTATTTAACTCTTTAAGAGTCTTTGAAGACAACGAAAAAATGATTGAGCATGCTAAGAAGGTTAAAAAAGAAACATTTTCGAAATTAGACTTCGTGAAAAATGAGATCTCTAAGAGAAAAAAAGAATTAAAAGAAATATCCAAGGAAGAAGACTCTCTAATGGAGACATTGAGAACTGCTGAAGGTGGAAAGTCTGGCCAAAGAGTACTTCGTTGGCTGGATGAACAGCTTGAAGGACTTGAAGAAAGGAAAAGATTAACTAAGGAGGCGATCTCAAGTCTTAAAAATGAGCAGCTAGATTTATCGGAAGCCAAAGTAGATGCAAATTCATTAAAGAAGTCATTGAAAGTTGTTTTTGACCGCCTGGAGGCTTCAGATCCTGCAGTAAAAAGAGGAATAGCTCGTCAGTTATTTAAATCAGTTAAGTTATGTATGGGGAATCGTCTTGAGGTTTCTTGGAATCTTCCGCTGAGCCGTGGCTCTGGCGGTAAGTATTCCTCGAATAAAAAAAAATGGGGTGGCTGACGGGGCTCGAACCCGCGACACCTAGAATCACAATCTAGTGCTCTACCAACTGAACTACAGCCACCACAAGTCTTGTTCGAGTGAACTTTATACTTACGCGGTAGGGTGAAGTCAAGAGACCCTTGGCAAAAATGCAGGGGATTTCAGGGGCTTAGAGTTGAATTTTTGGAGCGAAATTGGGGACTTTTATAAAGATCTGGCCCGAGATTCTTTGACGTGAGCGCAGTTAGCGAATAAAATTTTAAGTAGTTATATTTAATTTTATAACGCATCTTGTTGGAGAATTATATGAAATCAATTGTTTTACTCGCATCTCTTATCGCCTCATCAAGCCTTTGGGCCTATGGAACAGGTCTTTCAACTGCACCAATGGTGAAAAGTAAAAAGTATGTTTCTGCTGAACTTACGGGAGTAACTTCAACTGGTGGTGGTGTAGGGCTTCAAGCGCGTTTTACACAGCAGGCCACTCGAAACGTTGTTTTTGATGCTGGTATTGGGATGAGTGGTGGCGACTATGACAATCGCCTCTTTGTTGGCGCTGATTATCTTATCTTTCCAGATTATCAAAAGCAGCCACGTTTTTCTGTAAAGGCCACTCTTGAAAATGCTGAAGAGCTTGATTCAAGAAGAAACATTGTTGGTCTTGCACCAACTGTTTCAAAAGGATTTAACTTTTGGGGAACGGAAGCATATCCATTCTTAGCTCTTCCTATAAATCTTAACCTCAACACTGATTCAAAGAATTACGAAACAACGATTGCTGCAAACCTTGGTATTCTGGGACAACTTCCCATTCAAGGTTATGAGCATCTCACTTACTCAGTTGAAGGAACGATTAAACTGAAAGATTCTCTTTCAGGGATTTTTCTTTCAATCGGTTATCCGATCGATTAATTGAAAGTGAACTTTAAAAAACCGAAAGTCGTATTCAGTGACTTTGATGGAACCCTCACTCAGGGGCATGTGATTACCCCTGAGCTCTTTGAAATTTTAAATCATTGTCATTACCAAGACGCAGACTTTGTTATTCATACAGGGAGATCTCTATCTTGGGGACATTGTCTGCTTTCTCATCTTCCTCATCTGAAATCAGTGATTACAGAAGGGGGAGGAGTTTATGTCACCAGAGATCCAAAGAATGGCTTAATGACTGAACATTTTCTTGTTGAAAAAGAAAGTTATGAGAAGCTTGAAGTGGTTACTCAAGAGCTTTTAAAGAAGTTTCCCATTCTTGAACTCTCAAGAGATTCGATTGGAAGAATCACTGATCGAGCGATTGAAAAAAAAGACTTATTAGATCTTTCAGTTCTTAAAGACGTTAAGGCTTTTTTAGATGAACATGAAGTGACTTATTCTGTTTCAAATGTTCACCTCAATTTTTGGTGTGGTGAAGTTGATAAGTATAAGGCCTTACTAAAGTTTATTGATCGCGAATATGACAATGTCTCTGAAGATGACTGTTGGTTCTTTGGGGATAGCCTCAATGACGAACCCGTCTTTAAAGACCTTAAACACACCGTAGGGGTTCACAACCTTAATCTTATCAAAGAAGAATTTAAAGATCTTCCAAGTGTGATCTTAGAAGACCCTGAACATACCGGTCCCACGGGAGTTCTGGCGTTTTTAAAAGACAATCTTTAATATGAAGTCGAAGTTTCTTAAGAAGTTCACTCATCAAGTGGTCAGTTGCCCAAGCTGCTATCAAAAGCTTCGAGTTCCAGCAAGGCCTGGAAAAACTTTAGAGATTAAATGCCAAAAATGTGGATATGTCTTTCAGATAAATTTTAAATCACCTCTTGATGGGCCTTTTCAATATAATCGAAATCAGAACCCTCTTCAGAATCTAAAAGGGTTTATGACTCGTTATACAAGGCTTCCTATTCAAGGAAAGAGAGTCATTCGAATCTTTCTGATTTTCTTTCTTTTTATGATTTTTATGCTTGCTGGAAGATATGCTTTTGAAAACTCGTCTCGATTTGATCGAGTGTCACCGGATGAGTCCTCTTCTGTTATTGAAGTTCTTTAGGCCAATGTTTCTTTGATTGTCATTTGAATTTGTTCTCGAAGTTGATCGAGACTTTTTTTGTCCATTAGTGTCCCAAGATATTCCAAAAGGTCCTTTGGTATAGTTGAAATAAAAGTTTTAGGCTGATCTTTAAAGGGAACGCGAATTCCAATCGCATGGAGAGCATGTCTGGGGAGAATCATTGCTTCAAAGTCTTCAGGCTCAGCGTATCCATCCTTAAATCTTTGAAACATCGGATAACTTCCAAGATAAAGCTTATCCCCAATGAGAGGGTAGCCTAAGTCTTTAGCATGAACTCGAATCTGATGCTGTCTTCCGGTTTTAGGAAAAGCAAGACCAATAACGATGTCTCCAATCTTTTCAATGATTTTAAAATGAGTTTCAGCGTGCTTTCCTCTTGAGTCATCCTCAGGATAGCTTTCAATATAGACTCTTTTAAGTCCTTCTTCTTCTGTGCCTAGTCGGTTTTTATTGAGAGCTTCATTGGGAAGTTCTTTATTTTCAACGTTTTTTCCAATGAAAAAGTAGGCCTTCTTAACTTGAGAGTGTTCAAAGAACTTCGTGATTTCCATGGCCTTTTTTGAGTTTTTCCCTAGAACGAGAATCCCTGAAGTCTCACGATCGATTCTGTGTACGGATTGAACAGGCATATTAAGTTCAGCTTCAAGATAAACTGTCACGCAGTGAAAAAGATGTTTCCCTGTTGGGTGTGTGGCCATAAAAGCAGGTTTTGTGACGACAATATAATCTTTTTCCTGATGAACGATCGGGAGTTCATTTTCAAGTTTTAAGACTTCTCCTTTCCAGGTTTCACCGTCCTCTGCCTTGAAAGGTGTCGTGACTTGGACAATGTCATGATTTCGAACTTTTGATGAAGGTCTTTGTTTTCCTTCACGAGTTTCAATGAAAATCTCTGAAGCGTCGATTTTCTTTTTAATGATTTGTCTGGACCAGTTCTCAAAACGGAGCATCACGAATTGATCAAGTCTTAAACCATCTTCTTCTTCTTGTGCTCTAAAGCGAGCTTTATAAAGATCTTTAGTGAAACTTTTTTCAAGAAGGATCATAGGATAAAGATTTTAATAACGCTCTTTAATAGTGAACTTTAAAAGATTGAGTGCACCATCCTCACTGTAACCATAAGCCTCTGTCAGATTTTGGATAACCTGCTCAATAATCTCACGAGATTCCTTGGTAAGAGAAGTCTTAGCGTCCCCAGTGTTTTTCTCAGCTTCATAAAAGACAATGTTTTTTGCAATCTCTTGAATGGTCTTTTTTTGCTCAACTCGAAAAGACTCTTTGAGCTTACTGATAAGATCTGGGAAGACATCAGGGTAGTGAATTTCTTTTCCTGGATTATCTAAAGAAAAGGCCCCAAGCCTTGAGATGAGATGTGAGCGAAATTTTTTGGCATCTTCCTTGAGATCAATATTGCTTTCAAATTCTTTCATAAAGTACTCATCAGGAGCTTCAAACTTATCGGTAATTGGGTTTTTAAGTTTTTCACCCTTAATAAGTGCGCTGACATTAAGAATGTATTTTTCAATAAAAGACTCGTATGAACGATTATCAATAAGCCCTAGAGAATCACGAAGCTCTTTATCAAACTGATCAAGAGAATGTGATTGGATTAATGAAAGAAACCTTGCGGGATGATGATAATCTCCTTGAGGTGTCATATTTAGAAAATCGTATTCGCTCTTTTTCAAGATAAGCTTTCCAAGATATTCAATAACCTCAGCAAATGAGATGTTTTTATTTCTATTGGCAAGCTTATAGATTACCGCTTTCATGTCTCTTGGAGAGAGTCCAAACTTTCCTTCATAGAGATTGTCGAGATCATACTCTGCTTGAATTTCAGAAATTCCTTGAGTTAAGATTTGAGCACTTTCACTATCAAGTCTTTCAGGAACTTCTCCAGAAGAAAGGAGTGTTGCCTTTTCAAGTGGATTGAGTGTGGCAACAATCGATCCAAGTTTTTTGTCTTTATAATTTTTTGACTGGCAAGCTCGAATACGACTCATGATCGCAAATAAGCAAAGGGCCTGCATTGCATGAGGCTCAAACTTTGTTTGTTTCGAGAGTCCTTCAATTTGTTTTTCATAAATCTTTTCTTCTGATTTATGATCAAGAAGATAGGGGACGCGGATGAAGTTAAACCTACCTTTAAAGCTATTAAAGTCGGGATGTTGTCTAAATGCCGCTTGATGGATTTCATTTGAAGTTCCAATAAAAAAGATATCAAGATGAGTCACGATCCCTTGAAGATTAAGATTAGATGTCTCCATAGTTTGCAGAAGATATTTAAAAGCATCGAGAGGTCTTTTTAAAAGATCTGAAAATTCAAGAACTCCACGGTTTGCCATGATGGCCTCACCTTGCAGAGTAAAGAGATTTAAACTCTGAAGACTTGGAGGAAGACTGGCAAGCCTTTTATCCATGGTGATCTGTTGCATTTTGGCATCAACATGCATTTGAGGTTCAATAGTTACCGCACTTGAAGAATAGCGTTTTGAAATAATAAATCTCTCAACTCGAATGTGTTTGAGAACATCTTTATGATCACCCTTATAGTTTTTAAGAAGGGCCTCATAAATCATTCGGTTTCTTTTTGAAAGATCTCCTCGATAAAGATAGGACTTCTTTACGGCTTCAAGTTGTTCAGGATCATCAGCGAGGGCTTCTTTAATGATTTTTTGCCTTGCCTTTAAAGGAATTAAAAGAAGAGGATGATCTTTTAAATCAGAGTTTAAAATGGCACTGATTTCTTTGTCTGCAAGATGCGCGTAGGTACTTAAGTTGGTTCCAGTAGGGGTTGAAGTTAAGCCTAGAGTTCCTTTAATATAGTTATCAATAGGGAAGATCCAGCTAAAAGTAAAAAGTTTTCCTTGGTCTGATGATGAATAGTCTTCGGCTCCCATCATAATTTTTCGAACCAGAGAAGACTTCGCTGAACCGTTAGGCCCAACAAGGAGAATAAATTTATTGTTAAAACCTTCTTCTTTAAAATTTAAAAGGTTTTGAATGATTTGTTCCTCGGGCTTTTTTTGACCGTAGACTGCGGGGACTTCTTCATGTTCGGTTTGAAAAAGTGTGTACTCGCCATCTTCGGTTTTTCCAAAATGCTCAAGCATATCTTTGAGATAGAGTGAGGTTGGCCTTGTTTCTCTATTAGGATGAGCTTCAAATTGTTCCATGTATTCATGAAATGAGAGAACTTCATTGGGACGATCAGATTCTTCAGAGATTTGTTCTAACCAATTCATATTTTTCCTTTTCGCCTTAAAAATCAAAGTGGGGAATTGTTTATATTCCCTATCTTTATTATAGTATCTTATGCTTAATTTTCGCTCTAAGGGTCTAATTTTTTTCGTATTTTTATTAGTCTCAGTCTTTTTTGCGAGGCATTTTCACGGGATCTATGAGGAAAACCAAAAAGATCAGATAGAAAAGGCCTTATTTAACTCGAATTTGAATAAAGAAACGAAAAAACTGATTAATAAGATCAATCAAATATGGCGTTCTCCGAAAATAACTGAGTATTTTGCTGCACCTGAGTTTCAATGTTCAGAGTTCAAAAAAGATCATCAAAAGATCCCTAAGTTTTACTTTGAATGCAACCCTGATTTTTTTCGATGCGCCCTCAATTACGAGATTTCAAAAAAGAGTTTATCTGGAGAGATTTTCCAAAGGAATTATTTTCAAATCCGTTCAGATGAATTGGGGTGGCGTCTTGAGCTTCCTTTAAAAGATATGTTCGTGCTTCGAATAGAAGACTCTTGTCGTGATGTTCTCATTCCCAAAGAAAAATATCTCGATAGGCCAAGGAATTATTCAAGTCAAATTGATTTCGAAATCAAAAAAGAAGTTTGGGAAGTAAAAAATGATCTATTTCTTGATAAGTATCTTGTCACTAACAGAGACATTCGAGAATGGGCGAAATTTCAAAAAATTCCAGTGAAGGTCAAAAGCGGAGAGTGGTATCTTCCTGCACTCAATTTAAAGCAAAAACAAATGCAAGATTATTGTGCTTATCGAGGAAAGAAAGTTGCGGAGTCCCGAGTTCTCGATGCCGCGAGTTTTCTGCCTAAAAGTTTCTATGGTGATCATCAAAATGAATTTCGAGGAAAATTTCCTCAATCTCATAGTAAAGACATCAAAAAGAACTTTAAAAATGACAGCTGCTTTGGAGCATTCACCAAGGAATGCCTTGTGGACAACGAAAAAAAATATTTTGCTCATTCTCAGAT
>JBMYPC010000063.1:0-16766 GCA_049599895.1 Bacteriovoracaceae bacterium
TACGACAGTCTCTCCACTCGGATGCTTGATTTTAAATTCTGTTTGAAGGCCATCTGATTTTATTGAATGAGCATAAAAATCAACCGAAAGGCCCTCTTCGATATCACTTTCAACTCCATATGAGGTATAAACTCTTCTTAAGCATTTTGAGACTTTTAAAACTCGAGTGTCCCCAAGATTTAAGATCACTCTCCCAAAGAAAGGAACATTGTTCATAAACTTTAAGAACGCTTCATCAACTTTTTCTTCCGTCTCGTAATAATCAAGATGGTCATTGTCGATATTGTTGACAATAGAATAAACCGGATTGAATTTTAAAAATGTTCCATCAGATTCATCTGCCTCAATGACAAAAAAGTCTCCCTTACCTCTAGTGGCATTACTTTTTAGACGATGGACAATACCACCGATAAGACATGTCGGGTCCATTTTGCATTCAATGAGTATTGTGGAAAGAAGGCTCGTTGTTGTAGTTTTTCCGTGAGTTCCCGCAACAGCAATCCCCTTATTAAGTTTCATTAGATCCGCGACGACTTCAGATCTTCGAAGAACTGGAATTGATCTTTGTCTCGCTGTTTGAACTTCAATGTTATCTTCTGGAATAGCTGTGCTTCTCACACAATAATCGACGTCTTCAATATTAGAGGCTTCGTGACCTATAAAAATCTTTGCGCCCATCTCTTGAAGCCTTCTGGTGTTTCCAGATTCAGACATGTCTGAGCCGCTCACCTGATGGCCATCACGAATTAAAATCTCTGCGATTCCAGACATTCCAATCCCGCCAATTCCAAGGATATGGACCTTTTGCGTTTTAATTTTCATCTAATTTTTATATTTAATGATCTGCGTGTCTGTCAAAAAACTCTTTTCGTGAGCAAAGTGAAAAAAGTATCCCAATCCCAAAGAAATTGGCGATTAATGAACTTCCTCCATAGCTTATGAAAGGAAGATTGAGCCCTTTTGTCGGCAATAGCGAAAGAACAACGCCCATGTTCAAAAATGCTTGAAGCGAGATCACAAAAACAATCCCAGCGATGATCTTCGAGCGGTAGTCATTGTGAAGAGTTCGAGAGAGCTTAAAGCCATGATACATAAAGGCAAAGAAAAGAAGTGTGGTGATAACGACACCGATAAAGCCAGCTTCTTCTCCGATAATAGAGAAAATGAAGTCATTATGGGCTTCAGGAAGATAGTGAAGTTTTCCAAGGCTATTTCCAAGACCCTGACCAAGGAATGAGCCATTCGCGACCGCCATAAGTGACTGAGTAATTTGAAAACCTGAATCTGTCGGGTCTTTCCAAGGATCAAGAAAGATCAGCAACCTTTTAATCCTATAGGGTTGTGAAATGGCCATAAGGGCCAATGTTGTAACTGAAACTAAAGAAATACCAATAAAATACTTTCTAGGGAATGAACTGATAAAGCAGACAAAACCTACGAGAATAATATAAATCGCAAAGGTTCCAAAATCTGGTTGGAGCGCAAGAAGCAATGTTGGAAACAGAAGGACCCCAAGGCGTTTAAGATTCTCTTTCGGCGTTCTGTAGCTAAACTCCTCAAAAAAGATAAGGGCAAAAGGAATTACTGAGAATTTAAGAAACTCAGCGGGCTGAAAAGAGATAAAGCCAAGATCAATCCATCTCCTGGCCCCATTTCGAACAACGCCAAGCCCTGGCATAAAGCTCATCATGGTCACAAAAATAAAAAAACTATGAACAGGCCCAGAAAACTTAGTCCAAAATGAAGGCTTCACTTTCTCACAGACAAAAGCCAGTCCTACAGAAAGAAGAAAGAACATCACCTGTTTAGAAAAAAAGTAAAGCGAATCTCCCGCGTGGCCCTTTGAGAACTGATAACTCGCAGAAAGAACCATCACGATGCCCACAAGACAAAGAACAACTAAAAACACCAAGAGAACTTTCTTCTCCCGTAAAACCTCTTCAAACTGATTCGTCACATTATGCATAAATCAATTTTATCAGACATCTCAAAAAGTGCCAGGTACTTTTTAGAGAATGTCAGAAATCGAAGACGTTTTTATTTATGACATAGGCGCGGCTGAACTCAATACGCCTCATTGAAGGCAACTCTGTCTCTTTCATTCATAATTTGCCCTCTGAACAATGAGAAATTTCAGAATTGAAACAATTATCTTCTAAAACTTACAAAGTCTAAAAAGTACCTGGCACTTTTTAGAAAAACTTACAAAGTCTAAAAAGTACCTGGCACTTTTTAGAGCTGATAAACAAGTTTTTTGAAGTAGTTTCCGCGTTCTTCGTAGTCTCTGAAGAAATCCGTTGCAGGGTTTCCAGGAGAAAGAAGGATCGTGTCGCCGGTTCTTGATTTTTGGTAAGCAAAGAGAACTGACTCTTCGAATGATCCAACAATGAATGTTTGAACGTTTTCACCGATTGCACGGTTGAGTCTTTCTTTACACTCACCAACCAGAACTATGATTCTCACGCGTCCGTCAAATTCATTGGCGAATTCTTCGTACTCGATTTCTTCGATGTCTTTTCCACCAGCGATCAGAATCACAGGGGTTTTAAAGGCATCAAGACTTTTAAGCATTTCGCGCATTTGAATTGATTTACTATCGTTATAAAAAGAAACCCCGTTTTTCTCCATTAAGAACTCAAGGCGATTAGGGATTCCTGGGAATTTTTCGATACAAGTTTGAATTGCAGCATCATCAACTTCTAGAGCTTTTGCCGCCGTAATTGCAGCAAGAAGGTTCTCTCTATTATCCTTTCCAACAATTCTCATAGAGTTCACTTTAAACTCTGAGTGATAATGAATGTTTGAGTGGATTCTTCTATCGTGAAAATGAGTTCCTTGGATCTCATTCATAACTCCAAGCTTTGCAAAAGACCTTCTTGAATACCAATAAGTCTGGCAACCAGCATTTCTAAAGAAAGTATTATTCGCAAGTTGATCAAAGTTCACAATTAATGTGTCATCAGGAGAAAGAGACTTAATGATACTAAGTTTCGTTTCAATATAATCCCCAACTGAAGCAAATTGCTTATCGGGATATGTTTCACTGATATTGGTAAAGACAACAAGCTTTGGATGAAAATCTCTCAGCTTTCGAAGCTGAAGAGCACTGACTTCAAGAACAACGTAATCAACTTCATCTCTATTTTGCATCATTGCGTATTCAATAAATGGACTATTGCTTGTTCCACCGACAAAAACATTTTTTCCAGCAGTTTTTAAACAAAAGCCAATCATGTGAGCAACAGTGGTTCTTCCGTAACTTCCACAAACAGCGATAATCGGCTTACGGCAAAACTTGTTTGCAAAAGCAAACTCACTATAAACTTCTTTTCCACTTTGTCTTGCAAGTTCAAGTTGAGGAAGATCAGGGTGTACTGAAGGTGAGTAAACAATCACATCAGCATCAAGGAAGTCCTCATCTCTGTGCTCACCAAAAGTCATTTGTGGAGCCGGGTCAATTTTCTTAAGCTTTTTAACGGCCTTATTAAGATCAAAGATCGGCTTAATATCTGTTACTCGAATTTCACAATTTAATGTGTTGAAAAAGCGAATAAGAGTAAAACCTGTTTTTCCAATTCCAACAATTAAAACTTTTTTATTTTGATAACGTTCCATTAAATTTTATCCTCCGATCGAATCTTAAAAACACTTGAACTCGACTAACGAATCTTAAGTGTTGCTATTGAAACGATTGCTAAAAATATACTTATAATCCAAAACCTTACGATCACTTTGGGCTCAGGCCAACCAAGAAGCTCGAAGTGATGATGAATTGGTGCCATTTTAAAAACACGCTTTTTTCGAGTCTTGAAAGAAAAAACCTGAATAATAACGGAGAGAGCTTCAAGTACAAAGATCCCTCCAAAAATCATAAAAAGAAATTCGTTTTTACTTATCACAGCAACGACGCCAAGAAGTCCGCCAAGGGACAGAGAACCAACATCTCCCATAAAGATTTGAGCTGGATAAGAGTTATACCAAAGAAACCCTACTCCCGCCCCAATAACGGCAGCCGATAAAACAGCAAGCTCCCCCGCTCCTTCAAAATAAGGAATAAAGAGATAATTCGCAATTTCCCTGTGTCCAGAAGCATAGGTAAAAATAAGAAGAGTTGCGGCTGACGTAATAATTGGGCCAATAGCAAGACCATCAAGTCCATCGGTTAAATTCACGGCATTGCTAGATCCCACAATAACGAAACTGGCAAAGACAATATAAAACCAACCAAGATCAATGACAGGTCCTTTATAAAAAGGAACGTAAAGATTGGTATCAATCACATTATGAGAAATAAGAAGATATCCCGCGATCATGGCAGTTGAGAATTGCCAAAGAAGTTTTCCCTTCGCGGAAACCCCATCAGAGTTTTTCTTTAAAACTTTTAGATAGTCATCAAGATACCCTAGAGCGAAATAGGAACCCGTTACAAATAAAGTCACTAATAAAGGAGCTGAAAAGAAGTTTCCTGAAAACAAAATTGAAACCGCTAAACTTCCAATGATTAAAACTCCCCCCATTGTTGGAGTTCCTGCTTTTTTAAGATGACTTTCTGGCCCATCCCTTCTGATGACTTGACCAAATTGGCGCTTTTGCATGTACTGAATAAAATATTTTCCAAGCACAATGGAAATGATGGCGCTAATTAAAAAGGCAGCGGCGCTTCGAAAGGTGATATACCTAAAAAGGTTGAAGCTTGGGTAACTCTCATAGAGAGGGTATAAAAAGTGGTAAAACATCTTCTTCTATCTCAAATTTTATGGAAACCAAGAAATATTTCATGAAAGCAAAACGCTGTCAAAGTGAAATTTAAGTGATTTGTCTTTAGTTTCCGCGACATGACGCAGATCAAATGGCTATTCTTCTAGGATTTTTTCTAACTGAACCCCGCGACTGCCCTTAACAAACAAGCATTCGTCGCCGGATAAATTTAAGTTCAAATACTCTTTTAATGATTCAGCATTATGAAAGACTTTTGCGCGACTTTTATTTTCGTCATTTAGGCCACTTAGATAATCATTGCTGTGTTGCCCAACAAAAAAGAAGTTTTTTACGGGGACTTTGTTCAGTTCCTCAGTGATATCTTTATGGAGCTTCTCAGCATTATCGCCAAGTTCGTACATATCCCCAAGAACGAGAATCGGCTTCGTATTTTTATCAAGCTTTTGAAAAAAACCAGAAAGAGAGGCCTTCATTGAGTCTGGATTGGCATTATAGGCATCGAGAAAAACTTTATTATTTTTCCAAGTTATCCACTCTCCACGGTTCTTTGTTGTGGGAATGCAAGCATCAAGGTTTTCAATAACTCGTGAAAGTTGTTCGGGATAAACACTATAGGAAGCTCCAAGGGCCAGCATCAAGTCCATTAATATAGGATCTGATAATTTTCGAAGTTTAGTCTTAAACTTTCCCCCAAGGTTCACTTCAAGAGTTTCATCTTCAAGTTGTTTAAAAATGAGATCTCCAGAATTTTTTGAAACACTCAACACTTCTTCACCATCAGAAATTTTTGCAAGTTTTCCGTCATCTGAGTTTTTAATGAATCGATGTTTTTTATCGGAGTTATTTTTCACAAATCGATAAAGAGCAGTTTTTTCTTCAAAAACCCCATCTAAGTCTTTTAGTTTCTCAAGATGTGCGTGACCAATATTAGTAATGACACCGATATCAGGTTCACAGATCTGAGAAAGCCTTTCAATTTCACCTGGAGCATTGGTCCCCATTTCAATAACGGCAACCTTCGACTCTGGCTTTGTCCGTAACAGAGTAACAGGAACACCGAAATGATTATTAAGATTTCCAAGCGTTGAATGAACTTTGCCAGGAACGATCACCTCAAAAATATTTTTAAGCATTTCTTTAGTCGTCGTCTTTCCATTAGAACCGGTAAGACCCACAAAAACAGTTTCTTCTAAACTTCTTCGATAGGTAGTGGCAGCACTTTGAAGAAAATTTAAGGTATCATCGACGACAATCGTAAACTGAAAACGGCTAGTATCAACAGTGCAAGAGGAAGAAATAATGACACCTAAACTTTCAGGTTCTTCGATGTTCTCTATAAAATCATGACCATCGAACTTCTCCCCTTTAAGAGGAAGAAAAACTTCACCAGGTTTTAAAGATCTTGAATCTGTACAAACATCAAGGCCCTCTAATTCGGAAGGTATCTCAATATTCAAACTCGCTAAAGTTTCTTTTTTAATTTGAAAACGCATCAAAGGCCTTCTTTACAACTTCGTGATCACTGAAATCTTTTTTTACGCCATTTATCTCTTGATAATCTTCGTGACCTTTCCCAGCGATGACAAGGATAGATGTGTCGTTCAAAGTCTTTACACTTTCTTCAATCGCTTTTCTTCGATCTGGCTCCATTTTAAGATTAGGGTTATCTATCCCTTTGGCAATATCATTAATAATAGCACCGGGATCCTCTGTTCTTGGGTTATCTGATGTCACAGTGATCATATCAGAATGAGAACTCGCGATCTCCCCCATTATCTCTCGCTTCGTTTTGTCCCGATCTCCGCCACATCCAAAAAGTGTATGAATCTTTTTTTCTGGGTACATCAACTTCATTTCTTCTAATAACTTTTGAAGGGCATCAGGGGTATGGGCGTAATCAATCACAACTTTTAAGTTTTGATGAGTTAATTCCTCTAAGCGACCTTTGGGGGCTTCAATCTTTTGAAGCAAAGTAGAGTCATTGGGATCATAGATATTTAGTTCATCTAATAGAGCAAGGCTTAAGGCCATGTTCTTTCTCATAAACCCCACTTTAAAGCGTGGGACAGAATCGAGAACTTCTTTGTAGGCTTCTTTTTTTACAACATTGAGCTTCTTGAATGACTTTTGATTAATCATTTCTAAAAGACTTTCTTCTGTCTCAAGAACGAAGAGTTTTGCCTTCTCTTTAAGATAATTACTTATTTTCATTTTCGCATGAAAATAATTTTCAAACGTTTTATGAAAATCTAAGTGATCTTGTGTGAGGTTGGTCCAAATAGCTCCATCGAGTCTAATATCTAAAAACCTTTTTTGCTCAAGTGCGTGGCTTGTGAGTTCAGTAAAAAAATATTCAAGATTTGAATTTTCATGAAAAATTTTTCTCATAAAAAGATAACTTGGCGATGAATTATAAACATCTTTTCTAAGCTCAATGTTTCCATTCCAAAGCCCTAGAGTTCCAATTGAAGCAGATTGTTTATCACTGGCTGTTGCTATTTGATTAAGAAAATGAACAATCGAACTCTTCCCATTTGTCCCTGTTACACCAATGATCTTCTGCGTCTCATCTCTTTTGTAAAACTGATTCGCGATTAACGGCAAATACTCCGCTTCCTCAATCTCTTTATCGAGAATCACCACATTATTAAAACTCTTAAGCTTATCTGAGTCCCGATGAGTAATAATAAGTCTAGGTTCTGTTTTTAATTTCTCGAGATGATGAAATGGCCTATCACTTTGAATCGTTCTTAAATAAAAAGCATCAAGCGCAGTTATCTCTTGAAAATAATCAACAATACCAGCGAGGTGAGAATCCTTATCTTTGACTCTTACTTCTTTTACATAGGGTGAAATCAGATCAATAAAATCTTTAATTATCATATCGAGGAACTTCTAACTTAAGACTGATAGAAGTGGAAGCATTGATTGAAGCTCCAGGCTTAGGGTCCTGACGTGTCACAACACCTTTACCTTTATAATAAACTTTAAGGTTATGCTTCTTTGATATTTCAAGAACACTTCTTTTAGTAAGACCAATAAAACTAGGCATGACACCTTTAATGACCTTAAGACGACTTGATGATCTCAATCTGACATTATCAGATTTTCTTTTTGGTTTCTTAGCAATCTTGGTTTTTTCTTTCTTTGATTCTTTGATCACTTTCGAAAGTTTAATGTTTTGAATGTCTTTGTTTTTAAAGAGAATGTACTCAGCAACTTTTTTAAAGATTGGAGCTGCGATAGCATTACCATAATAGATTTTTGAGTCTGGTTTTTCGACATAAACATAAATCACAAACTTTTTCTTCACATTTACAGAATAGCCTACAAAGCCTGGTATATGACCTTCATAGCTTCCTCGGCTATCTGGTCTTTGTGCCGTACTGGTTTTTCCGGCAATTTTGAAATGGTTAATTTTTGCTTTAGAACCAGTTCCACTTTCAACCGCCTCAACCAACATATCTGTTAATTTGTCTGCATTTTCTTTTTCTAAAACTTTCACTTTCTCTGTTTTTTCATTCATGAGAATCTTTGGTCTCACCAAATAACCACCGTTAGCAATTGCCGCGTATGAAGAAAGAATCTGTAACCCGTTAACGGCAATTCCTTGACCAAAAGAAATATTGCTCAGTTTGATATCGCTGAGTTTCTTATCAGTTTCAAAAATTCCTCGACTTTCACCTGGGAGAGAAACCCCCGTTTTTTTTCCAAGGCCATACTTTTTGAATGTATCGACTAATTTGTCTTGCCCAAGATCAAAAGCAATCTTTGTGGTTCCAACATTAGAGCTGTATTTGAGGATTTCTCGCATGGAAAGCCATTCATACTTCTTTTGTGATTCTGCTTCATTCACAATATGACCGTCGATGACCATCCTCCCTTGCTCACAATAATAGCTCGTATCTGGCTTGGCGATATTGTTTTCAAGAGCTGAAATGATAGTCAGGGTCTTTAAAGTTGAACCAGGTTCAACCGGATCAGTCACAAACGAGAGTCGATTGTACTTGAGACTCTCTTTTTTAATATTATTTGGGTTAAACGAAGGATAGTTTGCCATCGCAAGGATTTCACCACTTTCAGCATCCATAACACCAATACCACCATTGATGGCACCATGCTCGATCACGGCTTCTTCTAAAAATCTCTCAGCAACAATCTGTAAATCTTTTGAAATCGTAAGAGTCAGATCTTTTGCATCAACCCCTGGATCATCAACCTCAAACTTAACAGGTCTTCCTTTAGCGTCTTTTAAGAATTTAATCAGTTTAGGGCCACCGAGAAGCTCTTTATTAAAGTGGTGCTCCACACCGGCAAGGCCCTTATTATCAACTCCAACAAAACCTAAAATCTGTGAGGCCAATTGTTGATTAGGATAAAATCTTTTTGGAACTTCTTCGAAATGAAGGCCTTTAATATTTGAAATAAGCTTTACTTGATCGTTATTAAGCTCAACTTTTCTTGCCACCCAAGTGAACCGATTTCTGTCTTTGATCTTCTTAGAAAACTTTCGATAGTTAAACTTAGGAATAAACTTTGAAAGAACTTTAAGTTCACTTATTTTTGAGAGTTGTGAAGGAATGACAAACAAACTATAGGTTTTGATATTAATGGCAAGAGGGTTACCATCGCGGTCATAAATATTCCCTCGCTTAGGGTAGACCTTTCTTTCGCGAAAGACTTGTTTTTCATAACGTTTCAGTAAGTTCTCTCGATCAATTACCTGAAGCCAAAAAGCACGAGAAATCACACCGACAAATAGTACGCCGAAAATAATAGTGATTGCTTTAAGCTTTTTATTAAAACTTTCCATAAACGATTAAATAAACTCTTAAGTTTACTCAATTATAATAAGTTGTTTTGCCTTTGGCTCCTTCAACTTATGCTTTTTTGCTAATTTTTTAAGATTATTTGCTGAAAGAAGTGAAGCCCTTTTGGCCCTTAAGTCTTTATTAACGGCCAAAACCTTTTCATACTCTTTGTTTTGTGTGGAAAGCTCAAACCCAAGATCAATAGACTTCATTCTTAGCATTACTAGCATTATTGCCAGAACGAAAAAGATCAGGAGAATCGCCAATAACTCTGAATTCTCAAAGTACTTTTTAAGAGCGCTCACCTTCACTCTTGATTTTCCACGACTTCTTCTTTTTCTTGTCATTCTCAAACCCTCTTTGAAGTACTCTCATTTTAGCAGACCTTGAGCGTTTGTTGGCCTTAATTTCTTCTTCACCAGGGAGCATTGGCTTTTTGGTTAATGTGGAAAACTCATGATGATCTTTAACGACAGACTTAAAGCCTTGTTTAACAATACGGTCTTCTAAAGAATGAAAACTAATCACAGCAAAGCTTGAGCGATTTGATAGAAAATCTGGAACCCCCATGACAACTGTCTCAAGAACTGATAGCTCGTCGTTCACTTCAATTCTCAGGGCCTGAAAACAGCGGGTTGCTGGATGAATTCCTCCATGACGGGAATTCCTTGGATAACAATGAAAAATAATATTTTCGAGATCCTTAGTCGTTTCTAACTCTTTCTTACTTCTTTCGCTAACAATAGCGTCAGCAATTCGTTTTGAATATCTCTCTTCACCATACTTAAAAAAGATCGCCTCAAGTTCGATTGAAGAATAATTATTCACAATATCTTTTGCTGTTTTACCGCCGCTATTTTGATCCATTCGCATATCAAGGTCAGCTTCATAACGAAAAGAGAAGCCTCTCTCAACAGTATCAAACTGATGTGAGCTTACCCCAGCATCAAGTATTGCTCCATCAATCTTTTCAATTCCTCGACTTTCAAAAACGGAGCGAAAGTTTTCAAAGTTTGAATGAACAACTTCTAAACGACCTTCAACTCCAAATTCTTTGGCAAGTTTTTTCGAATTTTCAATGGCATCAAGGTCCTGATCAAAACCGATTAACTTTGAGTTTGGAAATTTTTCAAGAATTAAAAAGGAATGACCACCACCACCAAAAGTGAAGTCTATAAAAAGATGTTCTCCCTCGGGATCTTTTTCAAAAGTCGCAGAGTCAACCCCCTCGTTTAAAAGGACTGTCTTATGAACAAAGCTCTTTAATGTAAGAGAGTCTTCACCCATTCTTGTTTTTCTCCAGAAAGGCTTTCAACCGGAGTCATAAGTCCTTTTTTAAGTTCGTGATCAAATTCAAATTTATGATTTGAAAGATGAGGAATAAACTCTCTAATGAGTTTATTGGCCGTTAGGTTATTATCTTTCATCACCTTCATAATTTCTTCAACAGTACAATGTTCTTCTTTCCAACAATCGTAATCAGTTACCATCGCCACTGTGGCGTAAGCAATCCCAGCCTCTTTTGCTAGATAGGACTCGGGAACATTTGTCATCCCAATGACCTTGGCCCCAAAAGAACGATACATTTCAGACTCCGCCTTTGAAGAAAACTGAGGCCCTTCAATACAGACATAACTACCACCAGCCTCAAAATCAAGACCCAGCTTTGAGCATTGTTCTTTAAGGACATTATGAAACTTCTGATCTATCGGCTCTGCGACTGAAACATGAGCAATAACACCTTCGCCAAAAAATGTTCTTTCCCTTTTTCCCTTGGTCCAGTCAATAAATTGGTCTGGAAGAAAAAGTCTTCTTGGAGCAAGTCCTTGTGTTAATGAACCAACTGCTGATATCGAAAGAATATATTTTACCCCCAGGGACTTGAGTGCATAAATATTTGCGCGATAATTAACTTCATGGGGAAGAATCGAATGAGTTTCTCCATGACGAGGCAAAAAGAAACACTCTGTTTCTCCAACAAGGCATTCCGCGATTGCGCCACTTGTTTTGCCAAAAGGTGTTTCAATATTATGTTCTTTAACTTTTGTCACTCCATCAATTTGATAGAGTCCACTTCCACCAATAACAGCTATTTTTCCAGACATAGTCTTTTCCTTTAGCGAGTTTTTTTAAGATTAATAATGATTCGCTTTGTAATGCTTTTTAAACAATCAAAAACCCCAATCCCTTCTACGGCAATGGCCTCGTAATGATCACGATTCCATTTATTAAGACGCATATTCATTTCTTCAGAAGACATAATATTGGGAAGATCTCTTTTATTCCATTGCATCACCATCGGAATTTCAGAAATATCGTAACCTTCTTCAAGTAAGTTGGCTTCGAGGTCTTTTAAGCTCTCAAGGTTTGCATCCATTTTTTCAACTTGTGAATCAGCAACAAAGATAATACCGTCAACCCCTCTTAAAACTAATCTTCGACTTCTTTCATAGATCACTTGCCCAGGGACAGTGTAGAGATGAAATCGAGTTTTATAGCCTCTGATTTCTCCGAGCTCCAAGGGAATGAAATCAAAGAAAATTGTTCTCTCATTTTCCGTGTTAAGCGAAATGAGATCTTCTGATTTACCAGAGGTCTTTTGATAAATATATTGGATATTTGTCGTCTTCCCTCCAAGCCCTGGCCCAAAGTAAACGATCTTGCAGTTAATTTCTTTTGTTGTCGGATTAACAAATGACATAGTTTTTCCTAAATCCCTATTCTTGAAAACATTTGATTGATTTCTTCATCTTGAATATTTTCAAAAAGTGTTTCTTGCTCAGAATGTTCTTTCTTCTCTGGTATCTGAGTATCCATTTCAAAATCTTGGGCCAATAAATTAAAATAATGCTTCGTCTTTCCTGCGAGCTGCTTACTCTTGGTAAAAAAGACAAGAGTGAATATCTTTTTATCCAGTCCTAAGAACTTAAAGTAATACTGAGCTTCATTTCCGGCAGAGTTAAGAAGGTCAATCGAATCATTTTCACTTTGAAAAAGATCCTTTAGGCCCATCGCAACTCCCATAATAAGGGCCCGATCTTTATCTTGAAATTTAGAGCTTGATTCAAATAGCTTGTGCCCTTCTGGGTCAAGTAGGAGAAACTCTCCCTCAAGGTTTTCTCTGTACTTAAAGACGAGATCTTTCATCTTATTTTGAGCTTTCGAATAATCCATCAATCAAAAGTCCTTCTATTAATTATCGCTTGGTGAATCGTTGAGGCATCAAGAAGATCAAGACTTCCACCAATCGGAATACCAAAACCAATCCTTTGTAGATTCAATGTCTCAGGAATAATTTGTTTGATGTAGGAACATGTTGCATCTCCCTCAACAGAAGGATTAATGGCAAGAATAATATCTTTGACACCATGTTTTTTCACTCGATCCTTAAGTTCATTCAAGCGGATCTCATTGGGACCAATCCCAAGGAGAGGATTAAGGACTCCACCTAGAATATGATAGATGCCTTTAAAGCTATTACTTGATTCAATGGCAAGAAAGTCACTATAACTTTCCACCACACAAAGAACCCCATTTCCAACTCTCTCAGAGCTCTCACAAATTCCACAGATCTGATTTTCAGTAAGAGCGCCGCATTCATTACAATTGCGAACCGCTTTAAGGCCCTCTAAAGCTTCGATCAAAGTATTCACCTTTTCTCGATCCCATTGGGCAAGGTTTAGCGAATGGCGACTGGCCGTCTTTTTTCCTAAACCGGGTATAGTCGAGAGAACTTTTGTGAGTTCTTCAATTTGCGATGGAAGTTCCAATCCGATTGCCTTTTCTTAGAAAAGTCCTGGGATGTTTAACCCACCAGTAACTTTACTCATGGCCCCTGAGACCATATCTTGTGATTCTTTCACTGCTTGGTTAACAGCTGTTTTAATTAGCTCTTCAAGCATCTCAACATCGTTAGGATCAACACATTCCTTATCAAGAGAAAAACCAAGAATCTCTTGTTTCCCATTGATTTTTATTTTCACCATTCCCCCACCTGAAGAAACTTCGAGCTCTCGGCTTTCAAGTTCTTTTTGAAGAGTTGAAATCTTTTGTTGCATCTGTTGTGCCTGTTTAAGAAGATGGTTCATGTTCTTTCCCATGATCTAATCCTTTTTTAAAATAATATCGTTAACTTTCGTGTTGAATATTTCTTCAGCCTTTCTCACAAGTGGATTGTTTTTAAACTCATTCACTTGAACTTCATCAGCTTTCTTTTCTTTTAAGATCTGTTTATCGACGATTGTTTCAAAACCACTTTGCTCTTGAACTTCTTCTTCAATCAACTCAATTGCAAGATCAACTTTTTCCACTTTAAAATATTCTTTAATAAAACGTATCAAGCGATCCCGAATCTCCTGGTCTGTAAAATATTCGGCAAAAACACTTGATGATTTTTTAAAACCAATTTTCAGATCAATTCTCTGTTCTTCAATTTTATAATCATCAACTAAATTTCCATGCTCGAGGTTTGCCTTAAGAGCAGGTGAATAGCCTCCTACAAAAACAAGGAAGTCTTCATAGCTTCTAGTCCTGGAGTCTTCAACTTGAACAGGCGCTGGCTTAAGTTCAAGAGTTGGATCAGGGGCAACGCTTTTCACTTCACTTTTTTTTTGAGGTGATGTTTGTATGACTCCCGTAGAAGAGCCCATAAACTCTCGTCTTAAAGTTAGTTTCTTGAGAATAACTTCAATTACTTGGCTTGAAGACATAGAGTCCATCGCCCAAATTGTATCTTTTGAAAACTTCTCATAAATCCAAATAAGTTCCGAAAGTCCTGACTGAACATCTGAAGACTCAATCAGTTCAAAAAGTTCATCCTGAATCGAGCGTACAACATTTTGTAGAAAGACCCCGTTTTCAAGCATTGAGTGATAGATCTTTTGAACGGTTTCAAAGTCTCCATCGATTAACGCTTTAGTGAGATTCTCCACATGAGAGAGGTTCGATAACCCAAGGGATAGCTCTACACTTTCAAAGGTAATCTTTCGATTCTGGCTTCCAGCAACCACCGTTTCTAAAAAAGAAAGTGAATCACGAACAGAACCATTGGCACTTTTTGCAATCTGAAGAAGAAGTTTTGGGCTTTCAAGCTCAACCCCCTCGCTTTTACAAACCATCTCAAGATGAGTCGCAATTTGAGATTCCGTAAGGGCCTTAAAGTCTAAACGAATACACCTTGAAAGAATTGTCTCAAGAAGTTTATGAGGCTCAGTTGTGGCAAATAAAAACTTCACATGTTCTGGTGGTTCTTCAATAGTTTTTAAAAGCGCATTGAAGGCACTAGTTGAAAGCATATGAACTTCATCAATAATATAAACTTTATATTTTCCAGTTGTCGGAAGGTATTGGACGTTTGAAATTAAGTTTCGAACATTTTCAACACTATTATTTGAAGCTCCATCAATCTCAATTATATCAACATCACTAGCTTCACAGGCCTTACAAGTTCCACAAAAATTATTTTCTGAATCTGGAGTTAAACATCTTAAGGCCTTGGAAAAAATTCTTGCGATTGTGGTTTTTCCAACACCTCGAGTTCCTGTAAAAAGATAGGCATGGCCAACACGATCACTTGCAAGTGAGTCTTGAAGAGTTCGAACGATGTGATCTTGGCCAATCACTTCTTTAAATGTTTTGGGTCTCCACTTTCGAGAGAGGACGACATGTGTCATTAAGTTTCCATATTTTCGAAGTATTAGTGGAAAAGAATATAAAAGATTTTGTGGAATGAAAATCTAGTAATAATCGCGAGATACTTGATTAAGTCGTGTATTAGCAGCAGCCAGGAACCAACACAATGCCCAAAAGCTACCGTTGCTTCGTTCCCGACCTGGCGGAGTTCACCTTGAAACAATCGCTGGCCCTGACTACCGCTGAGCACTGTAATAAAAACAAAAGGGCCATGTCAACATAAACACTTTTCCTCTTTCATTGACACGGGTGTTTTCTTATAATGTTTGCATGGATAAACGAATACTTATAGTTGATGACGAGAAAGAGATTTGTGACATTATTCTCAGTTTCATACTCGAAGTCATGCCCACCGTTAAGTTTGATATCGCTGGAGACGGTGTTGACGCCTTCGCTCTCTGTAAAGATAAGCGCTACGACCTCATTATCACTGACCTTAAAATGCCAATAATGGGTGGAAAAGAGTTCATCGTTGCCCTTAAAACCAAAGAAAATATGAACAAAGAAACGAGAGTCATGATCGTTTCTGGCTTTATTTCAAAAGACATTCGAGAAGGTCTACGTAATTACGGGCTCTTAATGATGGAAAAGCCTATCGATCAAGAGCTTCTGACTAAAAACGTCTATCAAGTTCTTTCAAAATAAACTTAAACGCATTGCTCTCAAAGAAAAAGCTCAGACTTCAGGTCAGTAACAAAGTTTTTTAAAACCTGCGCTCGCTTGCTTGCAAGACTTCTTCCCCTTTGGGTTTGCATCAAGTCAGGAAGTTTCAAAAGCTTAGTTTCAAAATGATCGAGAGCATAGAGCTTGTCATTGCGAGAACGATTTTCTGCCAAGGGGTCATTTTCATCAAAAAGTTTTGATCCCATTCTTCCCATACAAGTCCTGTACGGATAAACTCTCCAATTTCTCCTATGCCGTCTATACTAGCACACATAGTCCAGTCTTTAGCACGTGGTAACCAATCGTACAAATAATAATCCTTAAATCTTACACGACTTAAATTACTGTTGTATCTTAAATGAACCTTTTTAAGGTTATCGTCCTGTGCTAACCTATCCATTGCTCGCCAATGTATGTCGTACATTAGTGGTTCGCCACCTACCCAGTATAATTCTTCAACTGTACCTGAACATATATACTCCCAAAATTCTTCTTCTACTACCTCTTTTTGAAACTTGTCAATTATCTTTTTATTCTCTGGAACCATGAACGGTTGTTCTTCAGGCGTCCATTGACTATGCTTTCTCTTTTCTGCCTCCCAACTTGAGCTGAGCGGTTCGCCACACATACGGCATTTAAAATTGCATAAATTACTAACCCTATAATCAAAAGAGATAGGCTCCATTGTAGTGTATCCATTTTCGTCTGTCTCCTCAAAACATTTATCTATCTTATCTTCAAACAAGTAGCCTGTAAACCATTGCCTATATGTACTTTGACTTAGCACACTATCGTTACAAACATTACATTGTGGTATTTCCTCACCTGCCATAAGTTTTTTTCTTATGTCCATCATGTAAGGAGAGTTCCAATGTTCTTTCA
>JBMYPC010000064.1:0-16726 GCA_049599895.1 Bacteriovoracaceae bacterium
TGCGAAGAAAGCCGCAGCAAAAAAAGTCGCCAAGAAAGCTCCTGCGAAGAAGGCCGCAGCGAAAAAAGTCGCTAAGAAAGCCGGGACGAAAAAAGTCGCCAAGAAAGCTCCTGCTAAAAAAGCGGAAGCAAAAAAAGTCACTAAAAAAGTTGAAAGTAAAAAAGTAACGAAAAAGGCTGAACCAAAAAAAGCAGCTCCAAAAAAAGTGACAAAAAAGGCTGAACCAAAAAAAGCTGAAGTTGTTCAAGAGGTTGCTGAGCCTGTTCAAACTCAAATCGAAGAAGTTATTGAGGAGAAAAAGCCTAAGGCGAAGGCGAAAAAGTCGAAAAGTCAAAAAGTTAATGAAAAGTTCTTTAAAGAAGAATTTGCTGAAGAAGTTTTATCATTAAGTGATGACTATTCTATTGGTGATGTTCTTGGATCAATTCAAACCCTGGACTTTTTTGTTTCAAAGGTTGATGAATGTCTTGAAAAAGGTTGTGATAACCCTGCAACAACTCTTGGTTATTGCCGTCTTCACTATATAAAGAACTGGAACGATATAAAGAGGAAGCAGGTGATCCTTAAAGAAGGAAAACTTCAACTTTTCATCGAAGAGCTCGTTTCAAAGTATCCACTAAAATATATTGAATCAATCATCTCTGATCTTGCTGATGAGAAAACATTTTTTGGTGTTCTTCGTGAGCTCGATATCATTTCTGAAGCCGAAGATATCTATGACGAGAACATTGAAGAAGATGGTGATGATGATCAAGATATTGCTTATGAAACAAAGACGACATCTAAAGCAGCCGCATTTAGTGGCGATGACGAGTAGTTCATCTTATTTTTAATCTTAAAAAATTTAAGGAAAATGCTATTGGTTAAGAAGTTGGCTGGCTTGAAGAGTTAGTCCAATATCTTCTCGAGTAATTTTGTGAAAAAGTTCGGTTCCGTTAAAACTATCCTTTTCCCAAACTTGAAAATAATCGCTCCATGAGTCGTGCTGAATGTATTCATCGAGGAAAAGGCCTACGTAATCTATTGCTGATAGTAAGATCTTCTCACTAGGTGATTGGCTGTCTTTTTTAAGTTCGATAGAGCAAAAAAAAGTGGTTGGAGCTTCGACAGATTTTTCATCATTCGGTTTTAGGCTAATAACAAGGACAAACTCACCTGGGTAAATGAAGCCATAGAGTTTATAAGACTTATTATGCAGATCAAGTTGAGCACCATAAACCTCTTTGATTGATTTCTCGTATTCCTGAAGTTTGTCTTCAGGGATTTGAACAAATTTTTCTGCATCTTTTTCACTTCGAGAAAACATAATTTTGCGCCTTGTAGTAGGCCCTAATCGGCCATGTGTGCTAGACTTTCTGGCAATTTAGGACATAACCGACAAAATGAAAAGCATCTATGCTTTGACGCGATGAAAGGAGAATGAAAATGACAACTTATATTCTTGGTGGAAAAAGAACTCCCATTGGTTCACTTTTAGGTTCACTTTCAACTGTTCCAGCTTCTCATCTTGGTGCAGCCGCTATCAAGGGAGCTCTTGAAGCGTCTGGTGTTTCAGGGGATGCTGTTCAAGAAGCTTATATGGGTCATGTCGTTCAGGCCGGTTGTGGGCAAGCTCCTGCAAGGCAGGCCGTTAAATTTGCTGGCCTTGGTGACCATGTGGTGGCAACGACTGTTAACAAAGTCTGTGGTTCGGGTCTTCAATCAATTATTTTAGGTTCTTATAGTATTGAAGCTGGGGGCAATGATCTTGTTGTCGCTGGTGGAATGGAGAATATGTCTTTAGCGCCTCATCTGTTAAAGGCCTCGCGAACAGGAATCAAATTTGGTGAGGGAAAACTTCTCGACAGTATGCAATGGGATGGGCTTTGGGATGTTTATAGCGATCATCCTATGGGAAATTGTGCTGAAGAGTGTGCCAAAGAATTTAGTTTTACAAGAGAAGCTCAAGATGAGTTTGCGATTAACTCTTATAAGCGTTCACAAAATTCAATTGAAAGTGGAATTTTTAAAAATGAGATTACTCCTGTGGCAATTTCAAGTCGAAGAGGAGATGTGATTGTCGAAAATGATGAGGAGCCTCTTAAGGCCAAGTTTGAGAAGATTCCAGGTTTAAGACCAGCTTTTACAAAAGAAGGAACAATCACGGCGGCAAATGCTTCCACAATAAATGACGGAGCTGCAGCCTTGGTTTTAGGGGGAGAGAAGTATAAAGATCAGGCGAAGTTTAAAATTGTGGCCCACGCTAGACATGCCCAACACCCAACTTGGTTTACAACAGCTCCTGTAGAGGCAATGAAGAAAAACCTTGATATTGTTGGACTAAAACTTTCGGATATCGATTTTTTTGAAATCAATGAAGCCTTTTCAGTAGTAACAATGGCGGCAATTAAGCAATTGGATCTGGATCCAAATAAAGTTAACATATATGGAGGGGCAGTTTCTCTTGGGCATCCTATCGGATGCTCCGGAACGAGAATAGTAGTGACACTTATGAACGTTCTAGAAAGAGAAGGTGCAAAAAGAGGTATGGCCTCAATTTGCATTGGTGGAGGAGAAGCTTTAAGTCTCATTATTGAAAGAGTTTAAAAAGAGAAAAGGGTTTTACTATGGCAGGGACGCCAACAAGTGCCGCAACGATTAAGAAAAAGTCGGGAATACGAACCTTTAGACAGGGCATGGTTATTTTTAAAGAAAATGATCCAGCTCGGTCACTCTATATTATCCAACGAGGGCAAATCAGATTATTCAGACCGAAGGGAAGAGGTTTCGTTGACCTTGCGATTCTAAGAACAGGTGAGGTTATCGGTGAGATGGCCTACTTTGACGAGAAGTCGACTAGGCGATCTTGTTCAGCCGAGGCAATGGTGACAACTGAAGTTATCGAAATTTCTTTTAAGGCTTTTGAAAAGACCATGGCGGGGCTTAATCCGTGGTTCAAAACCATCATTAACACTCTTGCCGAACGTTTAAGAAAAACTAATGAAAAAGTTAAGAATCTTGAGTCAAACTCAGTAGGAGTTGCCAAAGATGGAAAAGTTGGAGATTACGTCTTTTTCCATACAATCGATGTGATTCGAATTCTTTCTCTGCTTTATTTAAACTTTGCCAGTACGGGAACACCGGTAGATGGTAAAACTCAAATTAATCGCTCCAAGCTCCTTTTTTATATGAGTGATCTTTTTAATATTAAAGAAGTTAAGATCGAAGAATTTTTGAAGCTCGCTGATGAAGAGGGCTTTATAAATATTGTCGACGATGAAAATGGTAAACCTAATCTTATTCAAACTGCAGACTTTGATCAGTTCAGGAGCATTATGGCCTTTATGAATGCTCAAAGACAGCTTGAGGACAGTAGGAAGCTTAAGATCTCAGCTCCTTGTGAGCGACTTCTTCGCATGATCGTTGCTCAAGCTGAAGAAGTGGCGCATTCAGATGCCACTTATCTTGCTGATCTCAGCAAGATCTTTGATAATTGTAAGGCCAATCAGATTAGTATCTCTGATGATGACCTTGCTGAAGCTGTTGAAGCTGGTCTTTGTGGAGATATTATTGTCGGTACGGGAAATAAACTTTCTTCAGAAGTCCAGTTTGCGAAGCTTATTAAGCTTTTGCCTTCTATTAAAATGACCAATGCCATTGCGAAAATGAATGAGTCTAAAGCTGGAAGAGACTATTAGTTTGCGTCGTAAAGACAGCCAAGTGTAACGGCTTTTCCTTTAAAAAGTACATCAACATAATCAGTGTCTTCATCGTATTGATTGTAATTCATTTTAAAGTAGTTTGAGTGAATTCGAAGACCGTGCTGATCTTCAGTACTATTGATTTTTGTTGAAGAAGAATAGTATTTCTTGTCTTTGTCTTCGATTACAATGAGTCCTTGGTTTTTTACATTTTGTGTAAAGTAAACATAGGCTTTTAGTTGTTCTGCTCCAGTAGATTTACAAACGGCAAATCTCTTATAATTGAGTTCCGATCCTGGATCAGCTTGTAACGATAAACTTGTCAAAAACAAAAGCGCAGTTATTATATTTTTCATTATGGTCTCCCTGATAATCTTTTAGAGAAATAAACTCGATCCATTACAAAGTTTCCAGAAATAAATAATTTTGATGAATTTAGGTCTGTAAAAAATACAAAGAAGCCTCAGATCCCACAAATCCCACAAAAAGGGATTTTCGAAATTGACATTAGACTCTGCGATATTGGGCTTTCAGGACAGGTTAGTCACCACTTGGATCATAGAGAAGTTCGATAACTGCTCCATTTGAGTAAACATAGTTACTTGAAAGTCTGAGAAAGTAACCGGTTTTATTCAAGCCAGGGCTTACTGGAGAAAAGTTCGTTGGCGAAGTGATTCTCATATTCTGTCCGTTAATGAATTTCGGATTATTGCCTTCTTTAACGAGAGTCCAGCCACTGGTACTCGATCTTGGAACATTTGCACCATTAATTTTGAGTGAAATTGTTTCTTCTTTTGGTTTTGTATTTAATTGAACATAACCAAAGTACTCAACAGGTGATTTTGTCGTAACAATAAGACATTCTGGATAAGTTACTTGAGCATTTCCGAAAAGCTGAATCATATGTCCTGAGAAAGGTTCTCCCAGAGAAGGGGAGAAACGAGTGTTTTGAGTTGAAACACCAATGTAATTGAAACCATCTTGAGATGGATTGAGAGTTGCTGAGAACTCTTGACCTGTATTTTTTCGGACTTCAATACTTGCTGGATCAAAAGGAGCTGCGGAACTTGAGGCCACTGGCCAGAAATTATAGCGATGATTGATCACTTGTTGTTGAATGGAATCTTTAATACTGTCAAAAATGTTCGAGAAACTATTTGTACAGATATCAAAACTATCCGGGTAAGAATTTGAATTTGTCGTAAGGTTTGTATTCGTTCCACTTGTGTAAGGAGTTCGATAAACAGAAGAGGACATTTGTCGATAACTGTCTCCAACTTTATATCCTGACTGACATCGATCGCTATGGGCAACGATTGAGAAGAATCTCATCATGCGACTATCAAGAGGTTGAACGCCACTACAGGTTCTTCCTGAAGGAACTGTGTAGTTTCCTCTTAAACACATAAGATCGTGAAGTTTGTTTTGGATGTGAATATTTTTTCGAGACCCTGCACAAGGGGAGCACCATTCTTCATCCCATTCGTTATCATCGCCGTTGGAAATAACAACAATGATTGTGTAAGCATCATCTCTAAAAATTCCGTTGGCCTTATTAAGACTTATGATTTCATTAACTCTTGAAAGTCCTGTCTCTCTTGCCCCTGAAGAAGAGTCTTGAAGAATGGAGAGCTGACTTGTATTTCCAATGAGAGAAACTCCACCAAGAGATCCTGAGATTGGAGTAGAGGTCATAAGTTGAGCTTGTGAATTTCCTGTTCCAATGAGTGGAGCATGGAGAATATTATAATCAAATCTTTCAGCAAAATTGTTTCCAATAATAAGGTTGTCTAAAGCCGCTCTTGTGGAGCTATCGAGAAAAATTGTAGAACTTGAGTTATCCCATAGGAAAAGATAATCCACTTGGGGTTTAATAAGAGTCGAAGATGAGCAATTTGTTGTTTGGCTCGTCGTTCGAGGTCTAATTTTTTGTGTTTGCTCAATACTGTTAACTTTAAAGCTTTCTTCTCCACATGAACCGAGAAGCAGCACCAATACGAGACTTAGAAGACTTTTCAATTTAAATAGAGTCATAGTTTCTACTTATTTTATTACTTTATCTATCGGCTAATCGGTAGAAGCGACAAAAAAATTAAATGAACTTCCAAAGGAAAAGATCAGTTATTGCTAAGAGCGGGATTTACTTGATTTTTTTTGTTTTTTATCGTTTGAAAGAGAAGAGGAAAAATTGCACCAATCGTATTTAATTTCAATTGGTTATAAAATTTAAGGAAGGATAAATGATTTTAAAAAGTTTGGGGAGAATATATTCATGACAGAGTGGTATTACGTTCAAGGTAAAGATCGAGTCGGGCCTGTTGATGAAGGTGAACTATCAGCACTTTTAAGTTCTGGCACACTCAATGAGGAAAGCTATGTTTGGTGTAAAGGCTACGAAGATTGGCAAAAGCTTCATTCTATTTCTGAACTCGCTCATCTTTTAACAGACTCTGGTAGTGAAGAAGAAGTTAAAGAAGAGGAAATTCAGCAGCCAGATATTGTTGAAGAAGAGGTTGAGAACTTTCCCAATATTATTGAAAGACAGTCTCTTGATTGGGAATCAATTACTCAAACGGATCGAAAGTTTCATATCAAAATAGGGAAAGACCGCGGCTTAAATGAAGAAACAGAGTATGGGCCATACTCTTTGATACAACTAAAAAAGATGTACGATGAAGGCAGGATTAATGCCAAAACATATCTCTTTGCTGAAAGTATGGAGAACTGGTCATTTTTAGCGGATATTCCTGTTTTTGAAGAGATTTTTAATGAACTCCCTCCGGTTATTTCAGAGCAAGAAAGGCGAAGCTCCGTAAGAAAACCATTTATTGCAAGACTTCTTTTTCATGATGGCAAAGAAGTCTATGAAGGAATCTGTCGCGACATTTCTGTTGGAGGACTTCAGGTCTTAGCTTCAGGACTGCCTTGTACAGTTGGTGATACTGTTAAATTAAATGTTCACCCGGACAACTCCGGACAATGCTTTACAGCTGAAGGAGAGGTGGTGAGAAGACTTGATGGTGATCAAGGATTTTCAATTCGCTTTAATAATCTCGCACTAGAAGCAAAAGAACTTATTGATAGTTATGTAAAGGCTTAATACATTTTGGACGAATCAACTGAAAAATCTAATACTTTAGTTCAAGAAGAATTTCATTATCTTGATTCGCAAACTGGGAAAGAGAAACTTCTTATCAAAACTTTTTCTCGTGAAGATGTTGCAAGTTTTGGAAAAATTTTTATTTTTCATGACTATTTTGATTATCACAAATACTATGTTGAATTCGCTCACTTTCTAGCATCACGAGGACTAAAAGTTGTTATCCACGATCATAAAGGGTTGGGGAGAAGTTCAGGCAGTCGCGGCTATGTAAATAGTTGGGATGATTATTTGAATGATTGCAGACAAGTGATTCAGGAGTTTCAAGAAACAAAAGAAGACTTCTTTATTTTAGGAACTGGGCTTGGTGCTGTTCTTGGAATTGATCTTTGTTTAAACTCAAAGCCAGAGTTTCTTAAGAGAATTCGAGGTCTCATTTGCTTAAACCCTGCACTAAAGCTTAAAATTCATTATCCTGACTGGGGAAGAGGGATGCTCCATCGTTTTCCGAAATTTCTCGAAAAAGTTCATTTTCCAGTTCAATTCAACTACCATCGGTTTTGCACTGAATATCATCATGCCCAGTTAGTGAATGCTGATCCCTTGGTGCCACACGATATCAGTTTAAAAACTCTTTCAGAACTTCTTAATGCAGGTTTCAATTTAAGGAAAAAGTCTTACTTTTTAGATAAACCGAGTTTGGTGCTATTGAGTGAGAAAGGGCATATATGCGATAATGACTTTATAAAAGTCTTTATGAAAGGATTTCAAAAGAATCTTCTCCAGCTCAAGGAGATTAAAGACAGTTATCATGACTTGCTCCATGATCAAAGAAAAGATGAAGTGTATAAGGAAATCGAAAAATGGTTAAAAAATTTCAAAACCTCTTAGTTCTCCTCTCTATTCTGGGATTTGTATCATGTTCATCCATGAGTCAAAATTTAGTGAAGTCAGGAGACTTTAAACTTAAGTCAGGACAATACGGTCAGAATCAGTGGGACAGTGAGCTAGAGTTTAAAAGGTTCTCCTGGTATTCAGAACTGACTCTTATTTTTGATGTGTTTCTCAGTGATTTTTCAGAGAAAAATGATTTTTATAATTGGTTTGGGGAGAGTGAAAAGAAGGCCGTAAACTCATGTGAGAACCCTTATATTGCTCTTTCATACCATCTCGATGGAAAACGTTTTTCAAAGTCTCAATTTTATCATCAGCTTCGAGAAATGAAGGCCGAAGTTATCGAAGTGCCTCAGTTTTCCTCAAATTTGAGGCTTCATCCAGATTTCGAAGAGTTATCTTTCAATCTCTATGAAGCAAAACTCATCTGTTCCAAAGGTAAACTCGAACAATTTAAGGTACGTGTCCCATCTTATAAAGCAGTGCCTTTTAAAATGTAGGAAAAAACTCAAATAATCTCCTGAATCTCTTAAGATTAAGGTTCCAAGAACCGACAAGTTTATTGGATATTTAGGAGTATTATGTCTGACGATAGTAATAAATTGCAAAGATTTGGGCGGTATTTGATTCTCGATCATTTAGTTGATGGAGGTATGGCCAAAATTTGTCGTGCAAGATTTTTAAGTGACCAAGCGGATAAGATTGTCGCCATTAAAATGGTTCAAGCACAATACTCTAAAGATGAATCTTTTAAACAGATGTTTATGGACGAGCTTAAAGTGGCTTTCTCATTACAGCATCCCAATATTATTCAAACTTATGATTATGGTTTTTACCAAGAGCAACTATTTGTTGCAATGGAATACTGTGACGGAAGGAACCTTAAAGAATACCTTGGGAAGCTGCGTCAAAAGAAATTTGTATTTCCTGTAGAGATTTCGACTTTTATTATTTCTCAAGTCTGTCAGGGACTACATTATGCCCATACGCTTACAGACAAACTTTCAGGTGAAAAAAACCAAATTATTCATAGAGACATTTCTCCTCATAACATCATGCTGACCTTTGATGGGTCAATTAAAATCATTGACTTTGGAATTGCAAAGTCTGACAAGAGTTCAGAAAAGACTCAAGCGGGAACAATCAAAGGAAAGCTTTCCTATCTTGCTCCTGAGTATATCGAGGGGATGGAGCTTGATCCTCGTTATGATCAATTTGCTGTGGGAATTACTTTTTGGGAAATGCTTTGTTCGAGAAAGCTTTTTAAGGCAGCGAACGATATTGCGATTCTAAAGAAAATTCAAGAATGTAAAGTTCCGAGGCCATCAGATATTAATCCTAATGTTCCAAAAGAGCTGGATCAAATTATTCTTAAGGCCTTGAGCCCTAATAGAGAAGACCGTTTTGAGAATCTCGATAAAATGAATAGGGCCTTAATGAAGTTTCTCTATACTCATTATCAAGATTTTAACTCAACAGATTTAAGTTATTTTGCAAAAGAGCTTTTTAAAGATGAGATTCGAGCTGATAGTGAAAAACTCTTTGAGTATGGAAAGATTGATATCAAGCCATATATTGATGAGTATAACAATGAACAAGGTCAAGAGATCTCTTCAGGATCAAAAGACGATGGAAAAGTTAAGAAGGTCGAAAAACCTGAACTTGGTTCAGATATAGAGTTTGCTGATGGTTTTGATATTATGGAAGAAAGTGTTCAAGCTGCTGCTTCTAGTCCCGAAAGCAAAACAAAAGCTCAGAATTCTTCTCAATTAGCAGTGGACCTTCCTTCTGAAAGAGTCGAATCAACAAGGGCCAGCAAGAGCCGAAGATCGAGTGCAACTCAACTTTCAAAGCAAAGTCGAACAAGACATACACGTCTTAATAAAGATACGGGAAAAAAATCTCATAGAGAAGAGTCAAAAGGTGGTGGATTAAAGATTGCTTTCATCGCAGGTCTTTCTCTTGTAGGGCTTTATTTCCTTAATCCAACAGCATTTCAAAATGTTTATAAAAAAATTGCAGGTCCTGAGGAGCAACAGGTAAGTCCTGGTGATCAAGGGATCGAAAGGAAAGTTGCCCAAAACGATCCTCAACAAGTTGAAGTTAAAGAAGTTAAACTTATTGATCTTAGAAAGCATAGAGATAAAGTCTTTATCAATGGAGAAGAAGTCAAACCTTCAATTCTCAGCAAGGTTTCGATTCCACTTGAGGGAAAAGTTCTTCTTCGAATTCAACGAGATGGACGACAACACTTTATTCAAGATCTGACCGGAAAAGTGATGGGATTAGATTCGCTTAAAGTTGAAGAGACAAGTAAAGAAAAGTATGGCTTTCTCACCACATCGAGAAAATGTGCAAGTGGAACAGTTTCATTTACTCTTTTTGGGGAGAAACGTGTTGAGAAACTTCCTATTTCGAAGAACCCTGGGATTTGGCTGCCGGTAAGTCGTGTGCAAGAGGGAAGAAAAACTGCTTCAGCGTTTTCTTTAAAGCTTAGACTGAATGATGAAAAAATCATTAGGAAAGTTGATATCGTCGTTTCAAATGAATTTGATATTATCGATCTATGTGATTATCTCAATTCTGAGAACTAGAAAACTTCAAGATAAATCATTGCTCCATTCACCCCAATCATAAGCCCTATGATCAAGTAGCAAATGGCATTGAAAAAGTTTGAATTTGTATATTCACCCATAATTTCAGGATCATTACAAAGCTTTAAAATATAAACAAGGATGATGGGAATCAGAATCCCATTAACGACTTGACTCCAGATGAGGACTTGAAAGAGATCAATACTTGGAATCAGAACTAAGATCGCTGAAAAAATAATCAAGGCCGTAAAGATCGTGAAAAAGTTTGGAGCTTCGTTAAAATTTTTGTCAACTCCTGACTCCCAACCTAATCCTTCACAGACGTAATAACTTGTGGCGAGAGGAAGAAGAGCTGCTGCAAAAAATGAAGCATTAAACAGACCAAGAGCAAACAAAAGAGAACTATATTCTCCTGCGAAAGGTTTAAGGGCCACTGCAGCCTCTGCGGCTGATTGAATCTTTATACCGTTCACATTAAGAGTGGCTGCACAACAAATAATAATAAAAACAGTTACGGTCAGCATCGAGAGGCATCCCACCACAACATCAATTTTAGAATGAATGAGATTCTTTGGAGAGATTCCTTTTTCAACAACAGCCGATTGAATATAAAATTGCATCCAAGGTGTAATTGATGTTCCTAAAAGACCGACAATAATCGGGAAGTCTGATTTTTGAATATTTTTAACATCGGGAATGAATAACGATTCTGCAACAAGGGACCAGTCTGGTTTGATGAGAAGTCCTGAAATAATATAAGAAAGATAGACAAGACAGCCAAATAAAAAAATTCTTTCAACGATCTTATAATCACCTTTGAGAACCAGAAGCCAGACCAAAACTGAGCAAACGGGAACGGTGATGTAGCGACTGATTCCAAAGATCTCTCCAGCTGCTGCAATGCCAGCAAACTCTGCCATGGTATTCCCAAGATCTGCAAAAATTAAAAAAATAAGGGTATAGAAAGTGACTTTGAGTCCAAACTTTTCTCTTATAAGATCAGCAAGTCCTTTACCAGAGACAATTCCCATTCTAGCGGACATTTCTTGAACCATTATAAGTGCAATTGTGATTGGGGTGAGAACCCAAAGAAGTCGATAGCCAGTGTGTGAGCCAGCAAGAGAGTAGGTCGCAACTCCACCGGCATCGTTGTCGATGTTGGCAGTGATAAGACCTGGCCCAATAACACCTAAAACAATAAAAAGCTGAGTCCAATATTCTTTGATCTTTACCAAAAAGTTCCCCTCATTCTCATCTTCAACGATCTTCTAGAAGCAAGGTCATAATGTCATCGGCTGAAATAATCCCAAGTAATTTATTACTTTCATCAATCACTGGAACATTAATGAGGTTGTATTTATTCATATATTCTGCGACATCTTCCCAGTGGGCACCGGGAAGAACACTTTTAATATCTTCGGCTTGCATGAATTGACTGATAGAAGCTTTTTCATCGGCAAGGAGAAGGTTTTGTACGGGGCAGACTCCCAGAAGGTTTTCATCGTCATCAGTGACAAAAACATCATAGATGTTTTCGATTTCCTTAAACTCTTTTTTAAAGTGCTCAATGATTTGCTCTTTCAACCAGTGGGGTTGGACTTCGAAGTATTCTGTGGACATTATTCCACCTGCTTGATCTTCTGGATAATTTTGAAGTTCTTCAATTTCTTTTTTGGTTTCTTCATCTTTAATGTGAGAAATAATTTCTTTGGCCTTAGCATCACCAAGTTCATTTAAAACGTCTGCAGCATCATCGACGTTCATGTTCTCAATAAGCTCAGCAGCCGTTTTTGGGTCTTCACTCTTGAGAATATTGGTTTGGACATCTTGTTCGACCTCTTGGAGAGTTTCCGCCGCAAGCTTCGGTTCAAGTTCTCCAAGAATTGCCTCTCTGCCAAAACCATCGAGGTCTTCGATAATATCTGCAAGGTCAGCTGGGTGAAGTCTTTGCAAGTCTTCATTGGAAAGATTTAGTTTTACATTTGAATTTTGAATGTTTTTTGTGGGAATGGCATGAACGTATTTCCAATTAATGAGAGAATCTTTCTGCCAAAACTTTTGAGCTGTTGGAAAAGATTTTAGAATTTTTCCTAAAACTTGGTCATAGCCAAGTCTTCGCATCATACTTTTAAGCCCGACAGCTGCATGGGTCACTCGAAGATCATTTCCTGTTCGGATAAATTGAATATCATTAACTCGAACAACTTTTTTTCCTGAAGTATCGACTATTTGGCGATCGAGAATCACTTTTCCAACAGAGGGATAGTCTAAGGCCTTGCCTGAAAATTGATTGGCAAGTAAAGATGTAATGACTTTAGCTTCTTTGACTTTGGGATAGGTCCTTGATTGTCCAATAGGGCAATCGGTTTTGACGGTGATTTCTTTAAAGGAGAAGTTTAAAACATCATTCCATTCGATATAGTAAAGTTGTCCGTTTTGTTTGTATTGAAGGGCAAGAACTTTGGGATAAAGTTCTTCATAATCGACAAAATAATCACAAAGTTTTCCAAGGACTTGGCCCGAATCATTTTTAATTTTCGCGCCTAGAGTAGATGAGAAGTGTATCGAGATTTCATTTATTTCTTCGAATCTTCCCATAGATTTTCCATTTACTTTTTTTGCTTGAAGATATTGTTTTTTCTCATGTTGAGGAGTTTCATAATGTCTGCGGCAGTTTCTTCAAGTGCTTTGTTAGTGACATTAAAGACGGGCCACCTTTTATTTTCTTTATAAAGTTTATTGGCCCATTCTAATTCTTCAAGGACGTTACTGTTATCAGCATAAGCCCCTGTATGTGATCCAGCTCCAAGGCGAGAAAGTCTATTTCTTCGAATTTCTCCCAAGGCTTCAGGATCGATCGTAAGTGCCACAATTTTTCTTTGATCAACTTTAAAAAGATTTTCAGGAAGTTCAGCTCCTAGAATAATAGGAACATTGACGACTTTAATTCCATGCAAGGAAAGGTACATGGAAAGAGGAGTTTTGGAGGTTCTCGATATCCCTACTAAGATAACGTCCGCGAGATGTAAGGAATCAACATTTTTTCCATCATCATGATTAAGAGTAAATTCCATTGCAGCAACACGATTAAAGTAATCATCATTTACTTGATGAAGAAGTCCTGGTTCGCTGGCTGGTTCTTCGTCAAAAAAGTTTGAAAAAGCGGTAAGGGCAGGTCCAATGAGATCAAGTGCTCTGACATGCTTTGTTCTTGAAAGTTCACTTATGTATTCTCTTAAGTCTGGTGAAACAATTGTATGAATAATAAGATCGTGGGAGATTGCGGCTTCTGTGAAGATGGCATCAATCTGTTCAGTTGTTCTTACGTTTTTATAGCGTGTGAAATAAACACTACAGTCTTTAAACTGTGCCATAGTTGCTCTTGAGATCGCTGTTGCCGTTGATCCGGTACCATCGGAGATGATGATAATTTTCATTTTCTTTTTAGAGCTCATAGGGATCCTTTTTTTAATTTTATCAATGAATTTCAGTAGTTACCATGCGGACAGCTTTTCCCTGCAAGAGGAATTAAACCGGATCGTTTTACTCTTATTAAGAGTCGAGGGCTTTTTGAATCTTGCCTAAGACTTGCCGGAGGTCATCAATAGGATGAACAATGATTTTAGGCTCAACTTTGTTAAAAAAAGTTTTTTGAGATTTTGCAAGACGCCTGGTTGCGATTGAGATTTTCTCGATGAGTTCCTCAAGATTCGCTTTTTGGGGATCATCAAGATATTCAATGACCTGTTTGTAACCAATTGAGGACAAGGACTTTAGGTCCTTGGAGTAGAGTTTGAGAAGGCCTTTGACTTCATCGATAAGTCCCATTTCAATCATTTTTTGACTACGCTTTTCAATAATTTCCCAATGCTTAAACTTTTCAATAAAGCAGTAAAAATGAAGAATTTGAACAGAGTCATCAAATTTATTTTTTGAAAAGTCATAGGGGTCTTCAATTTCTTTTTTTGACTCCGAAAAAGGAAGTCCTGTTTCTATCCAGTGCTCTAATGCTCGGGAAAGTCTGTAGATGTCATTAGGATGAAGATCTCTTGTTGATGCAGGGTCGACTTCATTTAGTCTTTTTATAAGGCCATCACTTCCTTCGCTATTCACTATTTCTTCAACCTGACATCGAGTTTCTTTAGAGACAGGCTTACTGGGGGCCATGCCCTTGACGAGGGCCCTAATATAAAAAGCACTCCCTCCAACAAGAACAGGGATTTTATTTTTTGAAAGAATGTCTTCAATCATTGGCTTTGCAAGACTCACAAATTCACTTGCATCCATTTCTTCATCAACATTTTTGATATTAAAGAGGTGATGGGGAAGTTGTTTCATCTCATTTTCGGAGGGCTTTGCTGAACCAATATCAAGTTCTTTATAGAACTGTATTGAATCGAAGTTGATAATTTCAAATTCATGACCTTGAGAATTAAAATGATTGGAAAGCTTTAAAGAAAGATCGGATTTTCCTGTCGCTGTTGCTCCGGAGACGATAATGATAAGGGATTTGTTTGGCTTATTCATACTTTAAGAGAACAGGTCCAAAGAAAGTGGTAAAAAAGCATCTGATTTTTCAATTTCTAGAGATTCAAGAACTTCGTAAAATTCCTTTTCACTGAGATCAAGGTGCTTAAAAGGCGCGACTTTTCCAAGATAAGCGAGAACAAAGGGAATGAGTTCTTTTAAGTTGATCGAAGTGAGTTGTTTTGGAATTTGTCTTAAAACCCAATACTCATCTTCAACTATATCAAAATGAAAACCGTATGATTTTAAAAGATCGTTATCAATAATTTTTGCATATTTAACAGAAAAGGGCTCTCCAATGATAAGAGGAACTGTCTCCGGATTAACTGTGAGACTTTTCTCGAGATAGCTTAAAAAGAGAACTTCAGAATTAACCAAATAGGAATTCTGTTTTTCTTTATCAAAAACTGCAAACAGAGGGGCCTTAAGTTTTAAGGAGGAAAAATTTGAATCCTGTTGATGATAGGGTCTTTCAAAAGATTGTGGTTTGAATTGAGGTTCAATACTTTGGAGATCTTCTTTTCTTTGATTTGAAGAGAGGAAATGGTCTATTTGAGAAGCTTCTGAGCTTTCGGTTTCTAAGGCTTCGAATTTTTTTGATGAAAGATAGGTCTTAATGGCTTTTGAACAGGTGCTAAAAAGGTGGGATTCATCTAGGAACTTAACCTGAACTTTTGAGGGATGGACATTCACATCAACTTGATCAGAGGGACAACTTATAAAAAGAACATAGTGTCCACTTGGTCCTTCTTGCCAAATCTTTGAAAGGTTTTGAACTAAGAAAAAGTGAAGGTTCTTGTCAAAGAACATTCTTTGATTCACAAAGAAATATTGTTTCTTCTGGGAGCCTCTCACTGGAGACTTGGTAAAGAAAAGTTCAATAGAGAGTTCTTCAATTTCACTTTTAAGGTGAATGATATCATCCTTAATATTCTTTTTTGGAGAAAAAATCTTAGCGACTCGTTCTAGAGATGGAGTTTGGGTTTCAGTGGTTTGTTTTGGGTAATGAGTCTTTTCTTCACTATCCCATTTGATAAAGAACTCAACGTCGGGCCAGGCTAAAAGAAATGAATTTAAAATTTTTGTAATAGCATTTTTTTCAGAACCCTTTGATTTTAAAAACTGAAAGCGAACTGGAGTTGTCGCAAAAAGCTCTCTTACGGAAATTGTTGTTCCTTGGGTTTGAGCATGATCTTTTGAAAACTCTTGGTGAGAGATGACTTTTCCCGACTCGACAACAATCTCACCGGAGGGGAGTTGAGACTCTTTTGGAACAGATTGGCATTTAACTGAGGACACCCCAGAGATACTGGCAAGGGCCTCACCTCTAAAGCCAAAGCTTGAGAGGTGGTAGATATCATCGAACTTTTGAATTTTCGATGTGGCATGTCTTTTAAAAGCAAGGGGAAGGTCTTGAAAGCCCATACCTTTGCCATTGTCTTTAACCTGAAAGAACTCAAGCCCGTTGTCACGAATTTCAATTTCAATTCGGTCAGCTCCAGAGTCGAGAGCATTTTCAATGATCTCTTTAATCATCTGGGAGGGACGCTCGATGACTTCGCCAGCTTTGATTTGATTGATGACGAGCTCGGGAAGCTCCTGAATGGAAGAGGTCGTGTTTTCGCCGGTCTGCATAGATCAGAAACATATCAATTTCTTCTAAGTTTTTTAATCAAAAAGCACAAAAAGTGCCCACAAAAAGTGCCAGGTACTTTTTAGATAAAGTAAGAAAATAGATAACCACAAAAAGTGCCAGGTACTTTTTAGATAAAGTAAGAAAATAGATAACAAGCATGCCTAGTTTTAATAGCTTATGGATTATTACTTATTTGGTTCGCTTGAATTGCGCGGAGAGTTTAAGAAATTAGCCGTAAAAATGCCTTATTTCTGACAATTTCTAAGAAGTACCTGGCACTTTCTGGGGGGGGGGG
>JBMYPC010000065.1:0-16601 GCA_049599895.1 Bacteriovoracaceae bacterium
TGCTGACTTAGCAGCTTGAATAAATCTAATCGGCTCACTCTATGTGCTTTTCTCTACTTTCGAACTGGTGCAATTTGAGTTACCTAGGTGCAATTGGTGCAGACCGTCAAAGTTTCTTGCTGTGCAAGGTCAAGAGTCTCCAAGTTTTGAGATCATCTTTAAGGCCAACCTAAGAAGTAAACCTCAATTGTAAAACAAGTTGTAACATGTTATAATCAACTTAGGAGGACTCAATTATGGGTGCAATAAAGTTAACAAAAATAGGAAATTCACAAGGCTTAACTCTTCCCAAAGATCTTCTTGAAAAAGGAGATTTCTCTCTAGGCGACACACTTGAAGTCTATCTTTATAATGGCAGATTAATTCTTTTTAAAAAACCTCTCCACCACTCGGAAATGACTTTTGAGGGAGGACAAGATTCGTCTGATCTTGAATGGACCAATGCTGATCTTGGAGAATGGGAGAATTAAATTTGAAACGAGGTGAAGTTTGGTTAGCACAGTTAAATCCAACAAAAGGAAGTGAACAACAAGGGCATCGCCCAGTTGTTATTATATCGCCAGATTCTATGAATAGCTCTCTTCAAACGAAAGTTGTAATTCCTCTAACAACTAAAACCAAAAATTGGCCTTCACGTGTCTTAACTGAATTTAAAGGAAACAAAGGGCAGGCCATGTGCGAGCAGATCCGAACTCTTTCCTCCTCTAGATTAACTAACTATCAAGGTAATCTTTCTGATAGTGAAATCGTTGAGATTATGAGTGTTATTGGAGCTTTATATGCGACACCTTAAAGATACATTCAAATGACACTCAAAACAAAAGCAAAAAGTGTCAAAATCCGTGTCATTTTAAAACCGATAATCTCTTCATATTAACCATATCACCATTGATATGATCTCAAGTTTGATATATAATTATGACCGATGACATGGAAAGTTGTAATCACTAAAAAATGTGAAAGTGAATATTTAAAGTTACTGGATGAAGGTTATATTACAGACGCTCAAAATGATATTATCGTCGATATCATTGAAGCAATGGAAAAGTATGGCCCTGAAGTTTTTAGCGATTATGTCTCTTTCGATGTTAAAGACCATAATTTAGTAAGAGACAAGAAATGGCATAAACATAAGTCTTGCTCTTTTTCTAAATCAGGAAGGTTAATATATCGTTATAGTGAAAAAAAGATTGAAATTGCCATAGTCCGTATCACTCCCGATCATGACTATAGCTAGGAGCAAATAATGAAGAATGCAAAAGACGTCATTAAAAGAAAAGTAAAAAAAGAATCGGCCGGAGATATCTTAAAAAGGTATCGTGAATCTTTTGAATTATCTCAAGCTGCTCTTGCTGAACTCATTGGAACAACCCAAAATAATATCTCTGCCATTGAAAATGGAAAAAGAGATATTGGAGTTAACGTAGCTATTAAACTTTGTGCTGTGTTTCCAGTTACTCTTGAAAAGCTTCTTGTACCCGGAGGGCTTAAGAATCATCCTGATTATAAGAAAGCGTTAAAAAGAGCGTCTTGATAAGACCTGTTTGCCTAAAAAGTCGGTTGCAAGCTCAAGAGATTTTTCCAAAGAAACAATTCCTTCAATTTTCTTGATAGGACAATTCAGTGTTTTCATCCATTCAAGATGTTTCTTTTTATTCCTGCCACTCATTTTGACGATACAGGGAGAAGAGTTGAGCCACTGGATGACCCATTTGGTTTTAATAAAAAAGTGTAAACCATGTGTCCGATACAAAGTGTAAAGTATGTCTCCGGAATGGACCCAAAAAGGCCCAGGAAAATTGGGCCTTTTAATATCTGGCGCGGAGTGAGGGATTCGAACCCCCGACCAAGCGGTTCGAAGACATGGAGTCTAAGTTCAATTTCCTCATTAAAACCATGCCTAATATATTAAAATCATTAATGTTCTTATTGTAAACTTTTTAACTATGGCCTTATCAAACAGCCTCATTTTTCTTTCATAACTCATTAGAAATACATTCAACATACACTCAAAACAAGTAGATTTTCTGTCAATTTAACTGTCACTTTATAGTAACTAAAACAGTGAGAAAGTCGATAATAACTGGATATCTGACTCATTTTAAGTTTGCTTGACTCTGTAAAAATACACTTACAAAGAAGGTGGCTCGAATCCACCTACTCTATAGTCTAAAAGCAAAGTGGATAAATTTGTCAACCCGTGTTATTATGTATGTCCATGGAGAAGGAAAGAAGAAACTATAAATTGGATAAGAGAATTAAGGTTAATGATATCTGGATTGAGGAAGTTATCATTGATCCCCACGTTGATAAGCATAGCGATCATATCGACGATAATTTAATTCTTTCTCTTGTAGAGTTACTTCATGGAAAATCATTTGTTCCAACAGTTCAGAAAGATGGTTTTGCATATTTTCTCACAAGAATATTATTTGAAGAAAGAGTTTATAGACTCGTGTGGCTTCAAGAAAGTTGCAAGTTTTATATTGGAGTTATTACCTCTTTCAAAGAAAAAGGAGCTAAGCATGACATTCCCTAGTGCAAATGAAATTAGTGATGTATTAAAGCAAATTTCAGAGAGCGAACCGACTCTTGTCATTGATTTTAATAATGCTTCAAAATCCGATATTCTCAAATACAGATTATGCCAAGAATTTGTAAAAGTACTTAAAGAAGAAAACCTTTCTCAAGTTGCTCTTGCTAATAAACTTGGAGTTGATAAATCTATTGTGAATAAAATTGTTCATCATAAGATTGAGACTTTTACTGTTGATCGGTTAATTGATCTATTTTCAAGCATAAAGCCTTTAGAGGTTCTCTTCAAAGCAGGATAGTCTTTTAATGAGTAAACAAAACAGAGCAAAAACATTCATTAGAAAGATCACTGGACATATTAGCTTTGGTGAAATGCTCCACTCCTATCCTATGGCCCAAGAAATCACTCAAGTTGAAATTGCAAATTCAGAGATAAACTTTCTTTGAAGTGCTTGCCCAAAACCTTTTCTTTTATATTCTTTTGTCAAAAAGATTTCTCCAAAATACATTCCACTATGTCCTAAAAAATCTTCTCTCTCGGCCGAAATGAGTCCAGCAAGACTGTCATCAACATAGACATAGTACATAAGTCCTTGCTCAATTGAATCTTCCATTACACTCTGTGAGTTTATGGTTACTTTGTCTTTTAAATCTGGATGCTCTTCATGAAACTCATTATAGCCTTTCTGATACCAATCATAATAAGAGTTATCTTCAATTTTAGAGAATTTAATCCTTCCTTCTAGATCCCAGGGCTTTGAGTTCTTAATTGTCTTGGCCTGAGCGACAACATATAACTTTGAGCAATAATCTCCAAGTTTATTTGTTTTTGACTGAAATCTAATACTTTGAGGCTTAAATACCTCAAACAAGTTTTTACATTCCTCATAGATTTCAAAAACTTGCTCTTGAGAGATTATTTCAAAATCAGCCTTAATTTGTACAAAAGGAAGCTTAGGGTTGGCCCCTAAATGTCTTACTCCAGCTATAAAGTTTCCATACTTCGAACGAAGATAATACTCAGTGATCTAGCTTATATGTCTTTGAAATCACTTTTCTAAGGTATATGACAACCCAGAGATATAATAAGAGAAAGCGTAGCTTTAGAAAGAACCCTGTATTTAATCTAAATTTCTTCTAATATTTACAATATAGGTTGAAATAAACCTGTATTGTGATATATTACCTTTAGGATGGGAAAATCGAGGCTTATTTACTATTTAAAGGAAGAAATTAGAGGAAAGTACATAATGGAGCTTAGAATCCATACTGTTGAAGATAAGCGCTATTTAGATGGTATTAAATATGCTCTTCTATTGATTGAACCTAAAAGTGGTAAGAAAGTTTTGATGGATAATCATCATCCTAAAGGCCATCATTTTCATCTTGATGATGATGAGTTTGATTATAATTACAAGAATGATGACACTTTAATTGAGGACTTTAAAAAACTTGTATTGCAGCATTTTGGAGAAAAGATATGAAGAAACTAATTGTAAGCTTAAAATCACCTTCTGAGTCTTTAGAAGACTTCAAGATGGCCCTAAGATCAGCAAGAAAAGGGAAGAGCAAGAACGAACACTATGAGATTGCATTTGACAATAAAAAGGATTTTTCCAAATTTATCAAGAATATTGATATCCTTATGACAATTCAATCTCTCAGACCATCATCTGTATATGAGTTGGCCAAGCTCCTTGGAAAAGATCAATCTAATATTAATAAAACTATTGCATTCTTCGAGACTTATGGAATTGTGAAGATCAAAGAGTCTAAAAAGAACAACAGAACTGTGAAAAAGCCAATTGTTGACTATAACAAAATAGAGTTCGATTTAGAGGCTGCATAAGAGAATTATCTTATGGGACATATTTATTGAGATTTTTTATATCTTGAAAGGCGTACTTCCACCCTACAAAAACTATCACCTAAATATCTGAGCTGCCTAGATTGTTGCACTGACAGAAGAAAATAGCTCATTAAAAAGAGAGCTAATGTTACTTAAGGCCCAACTAAAATTAGAAAGGCCTTAAAGTAATTTTCGAGCAAAAAAAAAGCTTCTGGAAACCTAGAAGCTTTTTATAATGGCGCGAGATGAGGGACTCGAACCCCCAACCCTTTGGTTCGAAGCCAAATACTCTATCCGGTTGAGCTAATCTCGCACATACTTTTAAACTACTTTCAGATGGCACTCAAAACATTTTAAAAAAGTGTCAAAATCCGTGTCATCTATTTATTAACCTAGGAAAGTCCTAGTAATTTCAAAAACTTAAATTCTCCAACCAACAGGTTCGAAGCGCATTACTCTATCCAGCTAAGCTACAGATGCTAAGATTTAAAAGATGAAAATAAGAATTTGCAGTATAGCAAACCTCATCCCATTTTCCCATCTCTTTTTTATCTTATTTCGTTCTTAGGCCTTAGTCTTAACTTTGCATCTTCTTCAAAGCCGCAGTTAAGACATTTGAAGGGTTTACAACAATCATTCATGTGGGAGAGGACGTCAAACAGCGAAGGACGGCCCTATTCGAAATAAACGCTGTATTTGGAATCTTTTAAGTCCATAACACATGAGTAATAACCACCAGCGAGACTCGAAGCGCCACCTGTAAAAATAAGATCCGAGACCCACGATTCTGCACCACAGTTTTCAGAGCTCCAGTTCCCGTCTCCAGAAGTTCCTGGAAAACTGGTTTCAATAGGCCCAATAATTTTATGGAGAGGGGCGTCATTATCGGAGTTCTCGAGAATACCAAGATTTGGGAAAAGGCATTTTGTCTCATCGGGATCAGAGGAGATGTCTTCTACAATGGCATCTGTCTCAACCCAAAAGCCTAAGAAGTCAAGGTCTGGATCATTCTCAAAATCTTTAACGGCTTGAAGTTCAGTTTCAGACGTTAATTTTAATGTGGGAAAACTTGAACCGAGTTTAATTGTGGTTCCAGCGCAGTTCTCAGCGGCTTGAATAGGACCAGTTAAGTCACTTTCAATGATATAGGTGATTCGATTATCATAATCGATTGTCATATCAGTATCTGGAGCAAGAATTTGGGTTGTATTGGCTTCAGTTGGCCATGCATGAAACGGTTTTGCTGGATAGGGATTTCCTCCAAGGGCCTTTGAAATAACCCATGGAGTGATCGTGACATTGTATTTTGCTCCAGGAACAAGGCCATTAATTTTTACAGTGATAACTCCATTTGTTTTCGAAGCAAGTCCACTGTCGATAAGACTACTCAATTGAAGAGTTCTTACAGCTCCGACTTTGATCTCGTAATCATCAATGGACTCGACCCAATCAGTGTCGATTTCAAATTCATTGAAGCTAAACTGAACCCAAGCACTGACTTCACTTCCACCAGTGATAGAAGTTTTTGGAATACTATAAGTTTGGTTATAGTTTGTATTCTCTCCCGGGGGATCAAAACCAGTGACACTAAATGGAGGGGAGTCAACATCCCCAACAATAGAGAAATAAATCTTTCGCGTGGGACATTCATCAATAAGATTGTTATTAATAAAGTTTGCACAATACTCCATATAAAGTCCTTCATGACCTGCGACATTCTGACTATCACTTGCGTCAACAAAAGTTTCATCTGTTCGATAACCCACGGTCATGACACATTCATCACCTGGTCTAAGACCTGTGGTTTCAAAGTCGTCACAACTTTCAACTCCAGGGTAAAGAACTGGTGGGTGAGAGTTACTGACATAAATTCTTTGTTTTTTTCTTTTCTCAAAAATGTGCTTGAGATAAGGAGGGATGTCTAAAACCTTGGCACTCATTCCTCCGAGAGGTTGAGGGTTTTTGAATTTGATTTCAAAGAGCTGATCCATGGTGGGTTTTCCAAGATCTGGGAACTCCTCATATTTTGCGGTATGAAGGTAATACGGTAAAGGTCCGGGAAGTACATTGTGAAGATCTTTGAGGTATTTTGGTAGGACAAGACCTAGTTGTGCGACATCACTTGCGGCATTATTGTTATTCCAAAGATTTTGTGTTGCACCTGGGAGTTTAATTACAACTTCTTGAGGAGTGTCGTCCACATCGAGAAGTGTTGAGCGTATATTATTGGTTGCATCTGTTGCATCAGCGTAAAGATACATCTTCGATCCAGCAGTTAAAGTGGTTGAAGTCTTATTAAGTATGAGGTAGCGACCATCGGCTTCAACAATCGTCGCTGATTCATCTCCCGATGCTGATTTTAAGACTTGTCCAGTTGTGAAAGAAAAACTATCAATTTCTGTTGATTTAAAGTCTTTGTCAGCATCGTTTGTAATCATAAGTTCAGCACTGTCGTTGAGAACGATACTATATTCATTACCTCCAAGATCTTGAAATTGAAAATAGTCCACACCGTCGTTGAAGGTTTGGCCAAGACGATTGGTATTGGTAAAAATGGGAGAGTCGTCGTTCACTGTAAACTCATCTAAGTAGGAAGCTAAGAAACTTTTGGCTTCAATTTCAAGCTCAACTGTTGGAAGAGATTGGAATTTAAGTTCAAATTGCTCGTACATCCTTGATCCATCATCAAGTTCGTAAGAAATATTCACTGTTCTAGAAAGTGGGTTTGGTTCATAGTTATCAGGTTTATAGACCACCGAGATGAGACATCTCTCGTTTTGACTTAATTGAAAAGGAGTCGAAGCCCCTGCAAGGTCGTCACAGGTGTAACCAGCGTCATCTTCATCAACGAAGATAAAGTTATAGTCTTTAGTATTGAATTCAAACTCATCACCTAAAGGTTTACTATTTTGTTCAGTGACGGGGGGGCCAAGAATTCCATATGTTTTCGTGAGGTAAACTTCCATATTCTTGATCGGAACACTCTTGTTGTTTTTAATTTCAATATAGTATTTTTTATAATAACTATCTTCTGCAACGTCTGTAACGCCATATGTTTGCTGATAAACGGACTTGTGAAAAATCTTTCCCGTTGTGATGGGGATGCTTGAGATGTTTTCCAGGGAATCGCAATTTGCATCATCTGTATCTAAGAAAGGATGATCAATTTCAATGACTCCTGTTTCTGAATTTGGACAAACTTCAAAAGGATGAATTGTTACGGTTGGTGCAGGAGTTTCTGCGACAGGAAGTGTTCTTGCGATAAAAAGAATTTTCTTTTTAAACTCAACTTCTTCAAATAGCGGTTCGTGAGACCCGTCAAGTAAAAGATAACCATCGTCAATATTGTCAGTGTCGATGCCTTTACCTTTGTAACCCTTGGTTACTTCTTCTGATTCCGCACAATATTCACCATTTCTTCCGGTGTACATAAAGTTTCCAGACATATATCTGACTTCTGCTTCAATTAAATGAATGGCGCTCGCACCGGTTGTGTTTTTCTTGATGAGCATGACAAACTTTTCCATCTCATCAACAAGGTCATCAGGATCATTAAAAGTTGTTAAGTCTTTTTTGACCACAAGTTTTGCGGGATCAGTTGTGTCGAATATATCAAGAGCGGCCTCAAAGTTATTATCTTCAACGAAAGTTATCGCTTTGTCACTGGGGTCTGGATAAGTGAAAGTAATGTCTTTAAGAGTAAGGTTTTTGTCTTTTGTAAACTCAACAAGTTTCACTCGATCACTTCCTTGATTTGTGAAAGAGCCAAGATAAACCACAAAGTCATAATCATTGTATTCGTCGGATTTTGTTGGGTCAACCGTTGTGATTTTATTCATGATATCTGTTTCTTTAGAGAGAAAAAAGCTTTGTATCTCAGGATCGACATGTGATTGAGATGCTGTTGTCTTTTTATTATAATAGACCGGTTTGATAACGAGATCTTCTTCGATATTTGTTTCGGTATCTGCTTCAATTGTACTTCCACTAGATCGAATAAGGGAGTTCGCCGGTAAAAGTTGCGATTGAAATGAAGGGTAGAAATAACGATTTCCTTTAGTCTTGTTATCAAAAGCAATTGTTCTTGAGGACGGAGGAAGATCACTGAGAAATGAAAGTCGATTTCCAAGAGTGGGATGTCCATCTGGCATTGGTTTTGGTTTATCGAGATCTCCATCATAATAATAGAATGAAATGGGATTGGTGTGGTGGCCAACCCCTACGTGACGTGGTGAGAGCATATCAAGACTTCCCCGACAAGAATTCTCGTTAGCCGAAGCATCCCAGTTCCCTGTTGCGTAGCCCACAAGGAATTCCTCCATATCATAATTTTTAACGGAGGGATCATCTGTAAAGTCCGAAAGCCCTATTGAGTTTTGTTGGCCATGATCGGTTCTTGTCTCTTTGTGGCCATAGGGAGCTTTATAACGAAAGGAGAGCATACAAGATTGTCCAGGTTGCAGGTTCAGGTTTGTTGTTGCCGCAACAGAATAATAATTAAATTCTGGTGTACCATCATCGACGGTTGTATCAAGTGGGTCCTCTACATCTTCTCTTGGGCCATAAACATTGGGTTTGTTTCTGATAAGGTCATAGCAGTCAATATACTTATCAAATGTATCATTTCCTACGGTGACCGTTTCTCCTAGATCAAAGACTGGGTGACTTTTTCGATCAACATGATACTCTGGTCCTGCTGTAGGTGCTTTTGAACGAACCAGTTGCACAATATTTTTATATGAAAAAGGGGCATCCTTATCATATTCTAGGGGATGACTTGGGTCGACATAGATGTAAGGGATACTCCCACTTCCGATATTTTCAAACATGATATGGCGATAGACAGTGAGTCCATTAGGAACCTGTCCGAAATCAAGCGTACTTGTAAAGGTCCCTCCTGCGGTCGTGCTTGCCGTTTCAATATTTCGCATACGGATTTTTCCCTTAGAAACAAGGGAGGCCTTAAAATGAAATTCGATTTCTCTCATGATGAGATTGTCGTCAGCATCTGTTCTTCCTGAACCATCATGATACTCAATGATAAACTTCTTAGAGTTGTTTCTTGCCGTGATGATATAGTCATCTTTTTCAACACCATCAGGCCGGTCGTCATATTTGCTTGAATCTTTTGAAATATCATAGAGACATGACTGTTGAATGAGCTTATTACCCATAATCGGAGTGAAATCAAAGTTGATGTCACAGGTTCTTCCGAGTGGCTCGATGACAGTCCCTTCTTCTGCATTAGTACCATTTATGCAGTTATGGGAAATCTTTTCAAAATAAGGAGTAAAACCACAATTTTGATTAAGCGATGGAAGACCTGGACCTGGAAGCTCAATCTTGACTTCATCTCCGTCCGAGTCCTCGATAATGGAATAAAGTTTTACGTTGGTGGCCTGAGTCTTCCCTGTATTTTTCATTTTAATTTTAAAGTGATAAGGAAGAGACTTTCCTTCTTGAACCATTGCGATTCTACCGAGGTCAACTTCATAATAGATTCGGCTTCGATCAAAACTGATAATATCTGAAACGGTTGCTGAAGTGTCCGTAAAGTTTTCACTTAGAATGAGGCGATCGGCAAGAACGGAGCTGATTTTGTAGTTCTTTGTATAGGGAGCGGGAAGAACTTCATCTCCTATGAAAACATATTCCGTAGGATCGGTGCCTGAAACATTGATGACATTGCTGCCGTTTGTGAAAGTAAAAAGTGCTGAAAATGTTTCAGAGAAGTTGTCATTGAGGCCATCGAAGACTTCCAGTCCTGGTGAATTGATTGTACTGTCTGTGAAAGGGGTATCAAGAGTAATCGTTGTTGCCGTTACAGCAATCACTTTGTATTTGTTGAGATAGGGCTCTGGACGAATGTTTTGATTCGATTTGAGTGCTATTAAAGGATCAATTCCAGTGACGAGAACTTCATTGCTTCCATTGGTGAAAGTAAAGTTTCCAGAAATTCTTTTTTCACTGATGTCAACTCCACTTCCTTCAGGAAGGACGATTTTTTCTGAAAGATAGCTAATCTCATCAAGAGCGATTTCTCCAAAAGAGACAGATCTTGCGTTTAGATAATAAAGAATATCTGTTTTGTAGATATGAGTATTAACGGTTTTTTTCCACCTTGAATCATATTCAACAAAAAATGGCATGTTGGGAAAGTCTCTTATTTCAGCATGAGCGCCATCGGCTTTGAGATTTGCATTGATCCCTGGTTTGAAATGAACATCAAAGAAGCAGGTTTCATTACCGTAAAGAGCAATGTTAAGGCCCTTGACGTCTCGATCAGCATGAAGACAGCCATCAAGATCGACAATTTCATAAGGAAAGAAATCGTTATGAAGAGGAGTCTTGTCAGGAGAGTCTTTCAGGCAATAGTGAAAGCTTGCACTCAAGTCAGCACAGGTATGGCCATCAAGAAGGTTCGCGGCTTCCATGTCTGATTTTTTGATGGAAAAGTTACCTCGAGACCATTCTCCGTCTTGAGGATGAGGAACAAAGAAAAATCCACCATCATAACAGCTTAAGGTCGCTTCTCCTGGAGCATCGAGAGGATTCCTTTCACAGACAACGAGTCTGTCAGCTCCGTCAAGTTTTGACATTTTTGTGTTGATATCATCAGTGGGAATGATGATATTTTCATCAACAACCAATTGGTCTTTAAAACCGACAAAGACTTTATCAATTTTTCCATCCGAAAAGCCTTTGTTACTGACGCCTAGCTTGATTTTTGATTCTTTTCCAGCAGTAATATCCGACGAAGCCGTAACAGGGTCTTTGAAGGTTTGGTTTTTGGTTGTACTTGAAGCATCAAACTTTGCCCGAATTTGTGTAGAGAAAGCTTTATAGGTCTGTTGCCTTCGATCAGTTCGACCGAGTTGATCCATCTTAAATTCGATATCAAAAATAGTCGTCAGATTGGCTTCAACAAAAGGAGTGTTATTGGTGGGGTTATAGGCAACGACAACCTCACAACTTTCTCCAGCAGGAAGAAAGGCCGGACATTTATTTTCCGCTATCGTAAAGGCAGTATCATAGCCAGCACTGTTGGGAGTGAATTTAAGACCGTGGGCACTAAGCTCTCCAATATTCTTTAAAAGAATACTTTCAAACTTAGGGTCTGCGTCAGCTTCAGGTACCGCCACAGAGAAAAAGGGAAGAAAAGGATCTTCAACCTCTTGAAGCCCTAGATCAATTATCGCTTCAGTATTTTCAATAAAAAGCTTTGCCGGAAGTCCCGTAAGAGCGGTGATACTAAAAGAAGTGGTTTCGGCTTCAATTAAGTTTTTATAGCTAACATTGAAATCGTATTTTAAGTTTCCAGATCCTTCAGGAGCAAATGTCACGACGACTGTACATTCTTGACCAGGGGCAAGCTTACTACCACAGGTCCCGCCATCTCCTGGGTAAACCGAAAAAAGTCCGTCAGTTTTATAATCGACTCCGGTCACTTCACCAGTATTTTTAAGAACCACATTAAATTGAGTGAGAGGATGTTCTCCGTCATTTTTAAAAGTGATTTCATATGCAAAACCAGGGGTGTCAAGAGCGAATTCTCCGACTTCAAAGGGGTGGTTTGCTGAGATGATAAGATTGCCATAATACTTTTCAGCATTTTGAACTTTTACCTCGGCTTGCTGGCCTGGTATACAGCTTACCAAGAGTCCTAGGAACCCCAAAAGGAGGGCTTCGAATAGGGATTTAAGTTTAAAAGACTTCATTAAAAATCTTCTCCATAAACCATTACTGAACATCGACCTGAGAGAGTAAACTCTTTTTCAATTAAGCTCTGCATTGAGAGGTTTAAACTGTATCTTCCGGTGTACTCATCAGAAAAGTTTCCACCGTTGAAAAAGTACCCTGTTTGTGAATTACTTTTATTGACTGGGCGTCTGGTTCGAAGCTGAAGATCTCCATAAGCTCCGTTTGCATGCATGAATTGCCCAAGACTCGTGATTCTTCGAATGATGAAATTACCTTGTTTTCGAGTTTCACCTGAGCCATCAGCATGGTCACAATAATTATCAAGATTTGCGGCATCTGTAGAACATCCTGAAGCGGCTAAATTATAATCTGCAACATAGTCATCTCCAGCTGATTGATCTTCGACATCTTCGATATAAGCAAGAATATTACCTCTTGCAAAGAATTCGGTCATGTCATAATTTGGGTTATTCGCTCCATAGTTCGCCGAAGTGTAACCATCTTCATAATCATCAACACCAAAACTTTTAATAAGACTTCGTCCGGTAAAATAAGCACAGTCTGAAGTTGCAAGGGCATCCTCTGTCATGGGATCTCCATCAGGGTCTTCACATTTTCCTTTCGAATCATCAGCACCGCCAATCGTCTTATCAATAAGATTTTTTCTTAGATCATCAGTTGTAATAAGTTTATGATCGCCGGATGTGGCATCGCATGCTGATCCATTACAGGCAAGTGGGAGTCCAAGAGTTGGTGAAAAATAAGTTGATTTATCATGTGGATTGAAATGTTCTCCATTGATCGTTTCTTCAAAGAGTGCGAGAGAATGCTCTTTTTTAGTCGGGTCATCCATGTTACTAATAAGGGGAGGAATAACCTGGGAGTTATTTCCAAACTCAAGAAACCTTCCATTAGAAGTATCTCTCAACATAAGGACACTTTCTTGATCATAAAAGTCATCTTGAGTGTAAGTGGTGGCACCTGTCTGAGGCTTGGTGAGAAGTTTCGCTCTTTGAATAACGGCTGCAGAGGATGCCGTTCCATCAAAGTCATAATTTGTTCTAAAGAAATCACCATAAATTGATTCAAAGGCAGAGCTTGGAGTTGGAAAAGGTTGAAAGATATCAGCACTTCTTTGCGCTGAATAACTTGTCACACTACAATCCCCTGGGAAAGCTCCAAGCTCTGGTGCAAGTTTTAGCTCTAAGCCAGTCTTTGCATTTGTGATGGCGTATGGTGGGAAATCTCCCCCTGGCCAGGTGTCAAGAGCATTAAAGAAAGAATCTCCATCAATAACTCCTCGGCCAAGTCGCCACTGAACACTTTGAGGATTACACCAGAAGTTGTCAGTTCCCACTTCTTCGTAGTTTCCAATCGCATCTTGAATACCAAAGCGAGACTTGCAGTTATGAGTGGTGTAGACATTAGGACTATCTGAGTCATCAAGTCCTGATCCACTCCATAAAGGATGGTCGTTACCTGAAGTTTCAGCTCTTGGGAAGTTTCCTAAAAGCTCCGCTCCAATTGTCCTAAATAAACTTGGTGCGAGTCCGCCTGTCCAGCGTGTGTCGTTATTACAAGCACCATCTTCGTCGTCACTGGCACCTTCAACACTCAAAATCTTTGCTTTGTCAAATGTTTCAGGCCAAGCAGCAAAGGCAACAAATTCTTTTCTTCTTGGAAGGCGTTTTTTAATTCCAACACCTTGGTTTCTGGCCTTGACATCGATGGCGACAAAAGATTCGGTATCATTTCTAAAGCCGACATTGATATTATAGGTCTGGCAAAGCTTATGAAATTGTTTTTGTGAGAGTCCATCAATGGGAGGGAGCTTGGAGTTATTTGAAGTCATGACTCTTGTTAGAGGCATATCGGGATGAAGTCGTCCGGTGTCTGTTTTTTCAAGGTCGGTATCAAGTTCCATTGAGGCAATTTTTCGATTTGGGGTTGAACCTGACTCAGTTCTTAAGTCCGGTGCATCCCAAAGACCTCCATAGAGATCTTCACTTTGAAGAACATCGAGAACCGTCTTTTTATAAAGAAAGTCACTTCCAAGATCTTTGACGACAATATCAGTGGGAGTTATCGAAGTTTCATGACGCTTATCTTTTGAGATGGTCCAGTCTGAATCGAGAACCTGAGTAAGACCAATCCATCTTGGTCTATGAGTCCCTTCCATATTTTTTATTTCAGCATGACTAGGGTTTTCAATTGAGCCAGCATAGTCAACAGTCCCATCACCTTTATTGGAATCAAAAACAGTAGAGCGAATTCCACTTAAATTGATAAAGCATGAAGTAGGAGTATTCTTAGAAGACTTTAAAAAGAGAGCTCTGGTTTCGTCATCACCTCGATTGTCTCCATTAGTGTCATAGGCATTGCCAGCAAGGTTTGAAAAGCGGCTGGGATCAGTACTTGAAAAGAATCGATTAAGGAGCATTGTCCGATTGTTTCCAGTGGCATAAGTTGGGTTGGAAGTTCGATTGTGCATGTACCTCATATAAAAAACAGCACCGAACTCAGATTGAGCAGCTCCGGGAGGGTAGTTATCATCATCGTGAAAGTTATTATCTCCTGAATTGTCGTAAGTGTTGGCAACTTGAAAAGGCTTATTATGATTACCAGAATCTGAATTAACGTTATGAAGTTCATGGGTTCCATATGACCAGTCGGCACTTGGAAAGCGGTTAAAAGTACTTTGAGTGTAAGCACGATAACAGTATGGATTTGACGCCGTTGTATTGACTGGTGATTTCTCTTGAAAGAGCCCTGGGAAAAAATACTCATGCCGATGATGCGTATGTTTTGAGTCATTATTTTTTGCACGGTTATCACAGTCGGCGGCTCTATAGGCAGCAATAGACATCGTCTCATGGTCTGTACGCTCAGCGGAGCTATAACAGTCTCCAGGACGAACTTGGTTATGAAGGAAAACTCCTTCTTCGTCATCGGTTACAGTCCCTGCTCCTTGAGCTTGTTCGGGAGAAAAACAGCCGACTTGAATATCTGATTCTTCCTCTTTTTCTGTTCCACCTTTATGATAATAAAGTTTTCCCATGTTAACGCCATCATCAACAGCTCCTGGAAGGTCTTCACGAATAGTGTCGGGATCACGACTTGATCTTGATTGATCAGAAGCTCTTTGCTCATGGCCTCTTGTAAGGTTACAGCCTAATTCAAATCGATCAACTAATAAGTCACCGCCAAGGTCATAAACCGATGTTTCCGGAGTCCAAGGAGGGCTTAAGGAGCGACCACCGATTCCGCTATAAGGACATGAATAGTATTGGTCTTTAAGGATGTCTTTTCCAAGCTCCTGACAAATCATACGATTGACCATCATTCGGCTTACAAAGGACATATTGGCCGGAGGCAGAACAACACGAATTTCATTTTCATCACGAGACGTATTTTGAAAAGAGACAGGCCTGCCATTAAAGACAGGAACAACTCGGTACCAATAAACTCTTGCTTGATCAATGGCCCCATTTTCACTGAAAAAACTTTGAACTGAATAATCTGTAAAGGTCACGCGGTTTTCAGAAACATCAAGCCGACCATTGCTTAAATAATAATTTCTTGGGACTTTTTCGGGGAGGATGAGTCCGCCATTTCCTGGGTCTCCATCAGAATCCCCTTGTTGATACTTAAAATCAGGACTTGTAAGCTCTTTCCAAGTGGAGCGATTATCATCAGATCGATAGATTTTGTATCCAGTCGTTCTTTCGTGCTTGTCTTGTGTATAGGGATCTGTAAGACCAAGGTCTGAAGCACGCTCAAGAAGACTTTTTCCATAGTTTTTTGCCGTTCCTGTGGCAAGAGGGTCATCTTTAAGAATTTTAAGGTCGTCTATAAACTTTACTTCTTTAAATTGAATTTGGATAATTCCAGTGTTTGACCAGCGATGATAATTAGAATTTATTAAAGTTCCATCTCTTTTTATATACGATCCATAAACCCCATTGAATTTCTCTGTTCCGTCATCATCAACCTCTGTTCTTAAGAGCTTTGCGGGATGTGCTGTTGGTGGAACTGGAGTAGATTCATCGTCGTCATAATCAACTTCCATCGGCTGGCCATGCTCATTTAAATATTCAGGAATTCTTCTTGTGATAAAAGCGCCATTGGGATATTCGCCTAAACCTTGAATGAACTTTTGTGGTTCACGTCCATCAACTTTAGGCCCTATCGCAACAATGTTGGTCCATTCGTTAAACTCTGCTTTGAGTTCTGGAACAACACATTCTCTAATCGCTGTATTCGCTTCACTGTAGATGTCTTTTCCTAAAATAGCATCGTAATAATAAGAGAGAACTCCAAAAAGAAATCTTTTTCCTGGAGTAAATTTGATGGTTGCGGGAAATGTCTTAAGTCCTGGAGTCGTCGGATCAGTTAAGCTGGTGTCACCCATAGTGAGTGCTGTCATATCGGGAGCAATTCCTCCAATCTCACCGTAATATGTGTTTCCATCAAGAGCATTTTTCCAATTGAAGTATGATTTAAGTTCAAGGTCTTC
>JBMYPC010000066.1:0-16518 GCA_049599895.1 Bacteriovoracaceae bacterium
TAAAGAAACAGAGAACTTTGATTTAAAGGGAAAAATCTCTAAAAGTTGTAAGTGGGCCAATATTGTGAAAGTGGCCAGAAGAAAACTGGATATACTTATTTTTGGAGCAACAACAGAAGACTTTAAAGTTCCTCCAAGAAATAAGTTTGAATGGCTTAAAGGTGATTTAAAGGGATATGCCTCTATTCGTATTAATGATCAATGGAGAATTATCTTTAAGATTAATAAAAGTAATCAGCTTGAGAATGTAGAGATCATTGACTACTACAAAGGATAAGAGATGAAGACAAAAAGAATGAGACAACCAACATCTGTAGGAGAGATGCTTCAAGAAGAGTTTCTTACTCCCCTAGGGCTAACTCAAAGACAGCTTGCCGATCATATTGGTGTTGAAGTTAAAACAATTAATCGTCTTGTAAACTCTAAGTCTTCTGTTGGCCCAACTATGGCGTTAAAGTTATCTGCAACTTTTGGGACAACTCCTGAGTTTTGGATGAATCTTCAAAATGCAAATGATTTATGGGAGCTTCAAAACTCAGATATTGACTTGCCTAAAATGATTTCAGCCTAGGCCTATAGTTGTAACTCATACAATAAGAATATCAATCATTAAACTCAACAGACTGGTGCCCGGGACTGGACTTGAACCAGCACGGCTTGCGCCACACGCCCCTCAAGCGTGCGTGTCTACCAATTCCACCACCCGGGCCCAAAAGAAATTGGAAATCTATTTATGCCCTAACTTATGGAAATTGCCAAGATAATTTACAGGCACTTGAATCCTTCAGCGCGTTAATGAGGGATGGTTCGTTATAGAGCAATACTGAGATCACGAGCATGAGATCGATTTTCTTATTTTGGTGCTCTCTTAGAATTGTAAGGAACTGTTCTTGAGCGCTGTCTTCAATTAAGATCAGCAACTGTTAAAAATGTTCTACCGTTAAAACTCGATTTCACGGCGCCAGTATACTTGAATTTTGAAAAAAGATCTTAAATCCTATCTTAATTTTCATTATGTCCAGATACTGAGCGCCAGATCGCTAAATAGAACTATTTTAAATCACCAAGATGCTCAAGGAGCTCTTCAATTTCAGCGTGAATTTGATCTCGAGAGGTCTTTGTAAGGGCCTTATTCGTTAGAACGACTACTGTTGCTGGATGAACAATAAGCTCTTTAGCGTCGTAACATTCAACAGGAGATTCTGGAAGTGCCTCTCCACCATGGTAGCCAACTTCAATTTCTTCCAAAGACATTTTTGTCATGGCATCTGAGCGGTCGATAATAGTGTTAAGGAGCTTGTCACATTTGGGAAGCTTGGTGATTTGCTCAGCAATAATAGGTTTTGCCATATTGATAAGTTCAAGCCCTAAGTTCTTTAAAGTCTTTGCATCAGCATTTTCTTTATTAAGCTTTATAAGTGTAGAGGCCTTTTCTTTATATTCAGAAAGTGCGCTTGAGGTGTTCTTTGTGGCACAAGAAGTTAAGGCCAAGATCATAATTAGTGAGATAAACTTCATAAGAAATTCCTTTCATTTGTATTTTGAATAATAAAAAAGTTTTACTGGTCAAACTATGGTTTGGCAATGGAATCTTTTGGGTAATAAGACTTAAGAGTCTCAAAAAGTTGATCTTCGTTGGTCTCTGAGGAATTCCCAAGAAAGTGTACATGACCCTCGTGAAGGACGTAAAGCTCATCAGCAACATCAAGAGCATCCTTTATGTCATGAGTCACAAAAAGACTGGTCGCGTTCTGTTTGGTGAGAATTTCTCTTATGTCTGATTTAAGCTTCTTTTTAAGAATGAAGTCTAGACCTGAAAAAGGCTCGTCAAAAAGGATGAGGCGAGGCTTTGGCGCCATGGCCCTCGCGATAGCAACGCGCTGTCTTTGGCCTCCTGAGAGCTCCTCTGGAAACTTGCGCCCGTGTTCCTCAAGGCCAATAATTTTGAGCCATTCCATTGCTTTAGACTTTTCATCTTTTTTAAGACCAAAGCTTATATTGTCAATAATGTTCAGGTGAGGAAAGAGATTTGGTTTCTGAAAGACAAGACCAATATTTCTCTTTTCTGGAGGAGTGCAATGGGTTTTGGAACTCATGAGTTTTTGATCAATGAATATTTCTCCATCTTCAACATTTTCAAACCCTGTAATGCAGTCTAGTAGAGTCGTTTTTCCTTCTCCTGAGGGCCCAAGAAGTGCCATTGACTTACCAGCTTTAAGATTAAGTTCTAAATCCTTAAAGAGTGGCTCATGAGTGTAGCGAAAAAGAAGGTTTTTTATAATAAGCATTAATACTTTCTCAAAAATTCAAATGTTTCATTTTTATCTTTTGTACGAAATTTCGTCACGATTGTCGCAGAAAAAGCAATCACCACCAAAAATAAAGAGGGAAGGGCCGCCCGTTCCCATTCTCCTTCTGAGGTTAATTCAAAGATCTTGACTGCGAGGGTGTTAAAGCCTGTGGGCCTGATCATTAAGGTCAGAGGCATCTCTTTAATGATCTCAATAAATAACAGTATAAAAACCGGGAAAATACTTGGGCGTAAAAGAGGGAAGTGAATCTCTTTGAGAAGAGAAAACCTTGATTTTCCGAGAGTGCGCGCCGCTTTGTCGATTTCAAGTGGAATGAGATTGAGAGGGGCCAAAATGTTTCGATAGCCTACACTGATAAAACGAATAAGATAGCCAGTGATCAGGCAAAGAAGTGATAAAAAGGTTCCCATTTGTATATCGAAAAAATTAGCAAATATTATGAATAAACTAAAAATGGCCACAGCGATGACATTTCCAGGGATTCCATAGCCTAATAAGCAAAGAGTAATGACTTTATTATGCCACTTCGAAACTTGTCTTCTTTTTATTAAACTTAAGAAAAGACCAACGAAGTAAAGTGAAACACTTGCAACTAGGCCAAGAAAAAAAGTATTTTTTATGAGAGTAAAGTAATCTTTATTAAGCTCCGTGCTTAAAGCTTCAAGAGACCAAAATAAAAGAGTGAAAGTTGGAAGGATTAAGGAAAAGAAAATCAAAATGAGACAAAAAAGATAACTCAGTATTTTTGTTCTCTTACTTAGCTGAAAAAGAGTCATCACTTTTTTCGTATTTCCGTTATCTGAAGAATTATGACATTTAAACTTTGATTCAAAATAAAGAAAGCTAAAAGAAAAAAGAATAAGAACGAGACTCAACCTCGCTGCTGTCCCATAAGAATAGAGACCACTCCAGGCATTGTAGATGCTTGTGGTAAATGTATCATAGTTAAAAATAGAAACCCCGCCAAAGTCAGAAAGAACCTCAAGGGCCAATAAAGTGAGTCCTGCAAAAAATGCAGATCGAATTGCGGGAAAAAGAACAAATCTTAGGACTTCTAACCGAGATTTTCCTAGACTAAGTGCTGATTTGATCTGTTCAGCTCCAAGCTGTTTAAAAGCATTATTGGTTGTAAGATAAATGTATGGAAAGAGTCCCAATGAAAAAACGAAGGAGACGCCATACCAGCTTTTGATTGAAAAATAGTGATAGATGTCAATGTCAAAAGAGCGCAAAGTCGTATGAAGAATTCCGGAATACTCCAAAAGCCCTACATAAAGAAAAGCAAGAACATAAAGGGGAAGGGCAATAGGAAGAATAAAACAAATATTCAAAATCTTTTTAAATGAGATATTCGTAAGGTTGGTGAGAATTGAACAACCTAAACCAAAAATGGAAGAAAAGAGAGCTGTTCCAAAAACAATGAGAAATGAGTTTTTTATTAATGGCAAAACGGTTTTTTTTGAAAAACTCCAAGCCTCAAAATCTGACGGACTAAGGTTGATTGACCTTAAAATGAGAACCAAAAAAGGCCCTAATATTATGAGGGCCAATAATATGAGAATAAGGTTTTTACTTGTACTGAACTTCATTCATGAGCTGAATGGCCTTCTTTTGAAGAAGGCCTGCTTTAGTAAGTTGGAAAGTTGAATTCGGTGTAAACTTTCCCCATGAATCAACAAATGGGTCGTTTCCAATTTTGGGATTTGCTGGATATTCCATATTTACACTTGCAAATTTATTCTGTGCATTCTTTGAACTTAGCCATTCAAGTAACTTAAGAGCATTCTTCTTATTTTTTGAAGTCTTAACAATGCCTGCACCACTAACATTAACATGAACTCCGTAGGACTTTTTTTGATTCGGCCAAAAAAGTTTGAGAGGAAGTTTTGGGTCTTTCTTTAAAAGACGTCCAAAGTAATAGGTGTTAACAATTCCGACGGCACATTGTCCTGCCGCAACGGCTTTGAGAACGGCTGTATCATTTGAAAAAATCTCGACATTGTTCTTTACCCAACCAGCAACAACAGTTTTTGCTTTTTTGTAGCCAAGTTCTTCAATAAGCATTGCAACTAATGATTGATTGTAGACTTTTTTTGAGGTTCTAAGGCAAAGACGGCCTTTCCATTTTTTTTCTGCAAGGCCTTCATAGCTTTCAAGCTCTCCGTCTTTTACTTCATTCGGGTTGTAGGCAATTGTTCTCGCTCTCACTGAAAGACCAAACCATTGATTGTCAGAATCCTTTAAATGCTTAGGAATATTCTTTGTAAGAACTTGGGATTTCGTTGTGTCGAGAAGGCCTTGATTTGAAGCATACCAAAGGTTTCGTCCACTGTCATAAAAATATCTGCTGGAGAGTTTTCACCTTCAGATTTTAAAGTTTGGATTAAGGCACCAGCTTTACCGGTTCGGTAATTGACTTTAATTCCTGTTTCATTTTCAAATTTTTGAAAAATATCTTTAACAAGGTGTTCTTTACGACTTGTATAAACGGTTACTGTTTCTTTGGCACTCGCTTGTGCAATACCTAGTAGACTTAAAACTAAAGTCAATAATAATTTCATTTAGACCTCACTCAATTTGCTAATAGTTAGTGTTAGCAAATGAGTGTTTGAGGTGTCAAACAAATTAAAATCAGCTTTTAAAGCATTTATTCGACGGTAACATGAAAGATATCTGACCTTTCAATATTTTTGTGGCCATCGATGGCCTCAACAGCTAAAGACCTGGATCAAGGTTTTTGAGTGTAAAGCTATATTGATCCGCTGTGTAGTCTGGTCTAATGAAAAAGTTGATTTCAGGATTATTAAAAATATTATCGACAAAAAGCTCGGCTTAAAGTTAGTCTCTAACAACACCATCATCAACTTCAAACTCAATTCGAACCTTTTCTTTTTCACCTGGTGCAAAGTTCAAATCATAAAAAACAATAGTGTTATAAACAGGATCGTAATACCAGTAACCACCTTTTTCTTTTGGGCCACCTGGTAGAAGTTTTCCTTCATAGGCGACTCTGATAGTTTCTGGTCTTGGTCTCTCTGTTAGTGGAAGCTTACTGTTTTGCAGAAGCTCAACAATTTTTTTCCCAATCTCAGAGAGAAGTTCTCCAAAATTAGGATCACATAAAGAGAATTGTTCACCTTTAGTAGCATTAACAAGTTGCTGTGAAGCAGAACCCTGGTATGTCCAAGTTCCTTCCCCTGGTCCTGGCTTACAAGCTGGAACAAGATCATTTGCAGCGATAACAGAATAGAATTTAACTTTTTCAATGTCTGTCTTAAATTGAAGGATTCTTTGAATAAAACTACTCACATTATGTTTGCTTGATTGATCTGCGGCATCAGTAACCTTAATCATAACAAGGCATGCATTACTTCTGATAAACTTTGGATACTTGTTAAGGTACTTGAGGATTGAATCCATCATGACCTCTGTCCCACTTCCAGAAGTTCCAAGAGTTTTCACAGCATTTTGAAATGTCTCAATTGGAGTTAAGTCATTCTGGGTGAAATAAGGAGATTTCATTGGAAGATAAGGGTTAGGATTTGGAATTCTGCCTGGCCCATTTGGATTTGAAGTTTCTTCAGATGTATCACTTGAGAGAAGAGTCATTCTCCAGTCGACTTGAGCAGTTGCGCTAAATTCATTGATAAATAGCTTCGTGTTATCAATGACGTTTTGCTGGGCTTCTGACATTGAACCAGAGTTATCAATAATCCAGATAATATCGACGGCAAAACCACCACAAACACCAACGTCAAAGTCCTTTAACTGAAAAGATTGCTTAACAAATGATGGCTCTGGGTTTGTATTGACGTACATCAATGCACCCTCACCACAGGCCTGGAAAATAAGGGCAATTGCTATGAGTAATGTCGTTTTTAAAGACTTCATTTCTTGTATCCTTTTAAGCATTCAGTTTCGGCTGTTGAATAAAGGTTAAAGAGTTCATCAGGCCAAACAACACCATCAAATGGGAAAATCATTTTGTCTTTAAGGTTTGCCGCTTGTGCTAGTTTCACTGAATCGCGAACAGTTTTCTTTCTTGCTTGTGAATGAGTTTTTGCCATTGCTGCGTATTTTCTAATTTGAGTCATGGCCTCAACTTTCACAAATCTCATTTTTCTGATTGTGCTAACAAGAAGAGCTTTTTGGTTTTTCCAGTATCGTCTGTTCTCAAAAGAGAGTCTTTTTACTTCTCGATCTAAAGCAAAAGTGATGCCCTTTAAGGCTCTTTGCCAATGGGGTTGAATACCAACAGCTGGAAGAGCTGCTTTAATAGACTTATTCTCAAGCTCCTTGAGTCTTGCTTTTTCAGACTTTAGGTATGAGATTTTTCGACTAAGAAGAGTTGTTGTCCAGTCTTTATTGTCTGTGTTTGGATTTTCTTCTTTCAACTTTGCTGAAATTCTTTTTGCCCATTTCTTATTTGTAGAAATAAAGGATAGGAAGTTCCTCTGTACATCTTCATAACGACAAAGTTTAAGATTTGAAATTGATTGAACAAGGTAGACGTCTGGTAAAAACTTATCTTCGTATAGGTCATTACCAACACTCTTGAGTTCTCCTCTTAATCTTGCCATGTTTCCAAGTCTTAGAAGCGGCCAAAGAACTTCAGATTTTGCTTGAAGATATTGTGGAGCTCCGTTAGGAATTTTGTCATAAAACTCAACCGAAGCATCTAATGCTCCTGCTTGGTAGAGAAGGCGAGCAACAGTTAAATAATGTTGAGCAAGAGCTTTTGGGTCATTTTGAGCTTTGATATAGGGTTCAATATAACGCTTTAAAACTTTCCCTGCTGTTGCGAGATCTTTTTCTCTTGCATATTGAAAAAGGGCCCTTTGGGCAATGATGGGTTTAAGTGCTGATTGGTCTGGTAATTTTGTCAGCATGAGTTGTGCTTTTACACCACTATTGATGGTTGCAAATGCCTTTAGTGTCATGTCAAAAAAACCTGCTTTTTCGTCAAGTCTTTCAATAAGAGCTAAAGTTTCAGGTGAAAGGGAAATTGGGTGGTTCAGCAACCACTTTCCTGGCCTGTCTGAGACAACTCTCATAAGAGCATTGTTAATTTCTTTACCTTTAAGGTAGGGAGAATTTTTATTCTGCAGCCATGTCTCAACAAATGTCTGTGAAAGACCAAGTCTGTAGTAAAGATAAAGTTTTGCAGCAAGAACTGCCCCTTTAAACTCATGTGGTGCTTTTTGTTCAGCAACACTGAGAAGATGAGAAGCTTTTTCAAAGTTCTTAGACATAACGAGCTTTGACCAGCGGTTTATTTCAAACTCAAGCTTTGAGTTTTTCCAAACTTGAAAAAACTGAACGAGAAAGGGATCGTCGAGTTTAAAGTTTAAATTGAAATTATTTTCTTCTGTCTCAATTTTAGGAGCATTTGCTTCAGTTGTTTCTGCTCCTACATTTTTCAAAAGAGCATCAGCGGCTGATTCAGCATAAACTGCTGGTGAACTCAAAACTGAGATAAGAAGAACTTGTGCCCAAGCCTTTCTTAGTACTCTCATTTTTGCCCTCCAAAAAGATAGCTTAGTGTTAAGTGAGTCACGAGGTCATGATTAAGTCTGTTTTCAACAAGAGTTTCTTCTTGGAAATATTGATTTCTAAAGCCAAGTCTTGCGGCAACACTCTTTCCAAACCAAAAAGCAAACCCACCTTCAAGGATTCCCATAGGGGCCAGGCCACTTTGTTTTTGAATCATACCAGCACCAAAACTCCAGTATTGATCAAAATAGAAGACTGTATCAATTCCAAGTCTAAATTTTCCGTAGAAAAGGTTGTACTCAGCAGTTAGGTCATATTGATAATCTGGATAGTCAAAATCTGGGAGAACTTCGCCTTTTTCTAAAAGGTAGTCACCATCATTATCTAATTCATTGTTATAAACAATACCTGTTACACCTAGGGCCCATTTATCGTTAAAGTGATATCTGTAGCTCACACCATATTGAGTTGAGTTTACATAGTCTGGAGAGGCGAGGTTCATACCGGCCATGTATCCAATTTCATGTCTTTTGCTGAGAGGGTTCACTCTTGTTTGAATAGAGTAAAGTCTCTCTTTTGAAACATTATTTGGGGCTTTGTTTGCAGGTAAACTCAAAGACTCTAATTGTTCCTCTAGAGATGGCCCTTTGCCTTGTTCTTCATCTGCAAATGCGCTTGTCGAATAAAGACTTAGTGCCAGTAACGGATAAACTAATTTTTTTGTAAAACTTTTTACTGTTCTCATTCTATTACTCCACTAATTTTTTAAACCATTGTTTAACTAAGTCTGACTCAGAACTGTCGGCTTTGATTTCACCCCATTCTGTACCCATAATAATAAGCTTCCCTGATTTTCCGTTGTCATTTTCACAACTGACTGAAACAGGTCTTTTAAAGAAATTTGGATCATTCATGTTTTCAAGGACAAGCATCTCTTTACACGGTGATACTGAACTTTTTTGAATCCATGCTGGATCAAGACTTTCAGAACTTGATTTTCCAAGAAGCTTGATTTCTTTTGTATTTTTCGTAAGTCCTGATTCAACTGACGGGAAAAGGTTAATGTCAGCAAATTGTGTATTTGGAAGACTCGCCTTGAGGCGACCAACAATCTTGACTTGGTGTTGTTCAAACTCGTCTTTAACAATTTGTGGGAGGTCTTCAATTAACGGACTTGCAATGATGACGTTTTTAAAGTTTGCAAGAACGCCTTTGTAAAACTCGTCACCTAAGTTTGCTTTAATTACCTCTGTTCCAATAATAACAGTCTCTCTCTTTTCTGTAAGAGGATGCTCAAGTTTTTGTGTTTGAGGATTGATAAAGTTTGTTTTTTCTGAGTTCTCAGAAAAACTTTTAAATTCAGATGAAGTGAGTGAGTCTCCTAAATAAATTGTTCCGTACCAATCTTTTGGAAGAACTTTGTAAGTAAAAACCTGAGTGGAGGTGAGTCCATAAGCCGAAGTGACATTTAAGGCAAATTGTCCAGGTCCCGCTTTGTTGGCCTTTATGGTAACAAGGATCTCATCTGGGTTTGTCAGTAGGGCCTCAACATCATTCCCACTTGCTGGAGTTTCTTTTGTTTCTACGACTGGCTGTGGTTCACCTTCAGCAACAGAAACCTTAAGTTTTTTGGCGAACTCTTCACCAAGTGAAAGATAGACCATCTCGTTAGTATCCCAGTTCTCTCTAGCAACAATTGGGAATGGTCTTGTTTCATCTACATAAGTTACTTTTGTGTCATGTTCATAACATTCATTAGGTCTCTTGTAGCGATTGAGAACACAAATATTGAATCTGAATGTATCAGTTGTTCCAATTTTCGCTGGAGGAATATCTGAAACCATAACTCTTGCAATGACAGCTTTTTGATTTGGATTAGAAAAAGAGCTTGTTTCAATTTTAATTTCACCGATAACGGGACCAATTCCTTTCACTTTTACAATTGGCTCTACTTCATTGTTTTTATCGATAGCAATAAATTGAAATTCAGCATTTAAGCCTTGTTCAATTTTTTTAGGGATATAGACAATAGGCTTTGCTCTTTTGTCTGTGACTTTTAAAGTTTTTACTAGTGAAGGGTTTTTGTATCCATCTGGCTCAATCACTGTAATTGTAATGTCTCTTTCAATCGCACAGGTCCAGGCACTTGGGCAAGCTGTTGAGTCAGTTCTTAGAATTTCGCTAAAGTCTGGAGTATATTCAAGGGTCCAAATTGTTGGGTCGTTTTGATCTGGTTTCGCATCAAGATTTGTCGGTGCACCAGCAATTACGACTTCAAATGGCCCCGTAGGGAATTCTTGAGATTCAATCTTTAGCTTTTTACTAACTTTATCTCCTTCATTAACAGAGATCATGTCATAGTTACCAGTTCCAAAGGAGATCTTGGTTTCCATTCTCTTGTTACGGACTTTAATAGTTGCTGCATAGGTCGTTGCAATACTTGGGTTGGCACTACTTGATACCCAAATCGTGATATCTCTAAAGCTAAAAACTTTCTTTGAGTCAGTAACATCGAGCTTTGGTGTATAAACAAGTTCGCTTGTGGCCTTGTCGAAGAATGCCCCGTCTGGAAGATTCTCGAATCTAAGAACAGGATTTCCTTTTGGTACTGTAAACCTCATTTTATAGCGACTCTCTGTCCCTTCAGTAAAAGTCATGATCTTTTCATAGCTAGCGCTTCCACCTGCTGGTACAGCTCTCTTGTCTTGAGGTCTTTGTGCAGTAAGATTCTCTTTTTTGACTTTGTTGTAAGGATTGTCATTACAACCAACTGCCAAAACAAGTGTTGCTGCGACTAATGTTTGCTTTATCATTTCCATCTCCTAACTCGATGCTTCTTCTATCTTGCTACTACGATCTAACTGGTCTTAATATAAATGGGTAAGTGATAGGAACCTTCACTCCACCTCTTGGCTTTGGAAAAATCCAGTTGACCATTTTCTTTGTAATACATTGTTCTACTTGAGTGTTTCCTAAACTAGAGCTCTTCACTCTTGAAAAATCAACTCCGCCATTTCCATTAACTTGAAAAGCGACTGTCACTTTGCCTGCTAAAGCAGGGTTCTTTTGGAGACCCTTTTCATAACAGGCCCTAACCTGATTAAGGTATTTTGCTATTGTCGCCTGAACAACATAAGCATCTAAACCACCATCGAGAACCATGTCATTTGAAATAGGAATTGAAGAGAGTCCAGAGCCTTCGCCTGAAGCAACACTTGTGGTTCCATAACCACCTTTTCCGCCTCCACGACCTTTGGTTCCAATTCCACCAAGTCCTGTAACTCCGGTATTACCAACAGTTGTTTTCTTGACACCTTTTCCAAGACCAACGAGGAGTTCTCCACCGCTTCCTTCTTGTCCGTTACCCACTCCGGCTGAGTTTTTAAGGTTTGTGGTGGCACCACCAACAGCTTTTTTAAGGTTTTGATTCCCAACTAACCCTAAGAAGCCTAAGTTTTGCTTAACAGCTCTGTGGGCCTTTTGCTTTTTAGTTAAAGGCTTAGGCTTTTTCATAATCTTAGGTCTTGGAATTTGTACTGCTTTTGGTTTTTCAATAACTGTCACGGTAATTGGTTCTTCGAGTTTTTTCTCTTCTTCCTCTTCTGGCTGAGCTCGAAGCCAAAGAAGGCCACTCACCATTAAAAGAAGAAGTAAGAAAGCACTAAGAAGAGATCTGTTGAAGACCTTGTCTGCTTCTTCTTCTATTTGGTGATGGTAGGGAAGTGTGATCTCGTCTTCATGAGTTCCAGCTTCAATGACTTGAAAAGCAACTGACCCGTTCGAGACTAACCAACTTCCATCTCCAAGGTCTTGAATCATGCCATTTTCAAGGCCTACGGGAATGAGTTTGTTTCCTCTTTTTTTAAAGCGAAACTTGAGCTTCCAAGGATTCTCGATATTAACGAGTCCTCTTCTTTTACGCATATGTTCACGCTCATTGGAAAGACGTTCAGTAATGATCCCAAACTTTTCGTGGAGTCCATAAACTTCTGTTTCTGGAGCCACCAAGTTCTTGAGAAAGTTTCCATTGCTGTCGGATATGATCATCATGGGACTTCTACTCCTAGGTCGATGGCCATGTGATCGAGAAAGTCTTCTCTAAGCTTTAGAAGCCCTTCGTCTTCACCGCCAACATCACCTGTTACAATTGAGATTTCTGGTCTTTTGAGCTGGCCTTTAATTAAGATTGATTCAAAATCTAATCTCTTGGCCTTTCGGTATTTAATGTTTTTCTTAGACTTGTCAGAGTCATCTTGTGCGCTGACATTGCTAAAACATGTAACACCTATTAGAGCTGATATGATTAATAGTTTAAGCTTTTTCATAAATCCCTCTTTTCTAAGCCCTATTTTTCTTCTTGCTTCTCAGAAGCTGTTCTTTCTTTAAAATACGCCGCTTGTCTTTTGAAACCATTTGTTTCGTAAAATGCCTGAAGTTCTCCTAAGGCTTGGTTGTCGTATGGGTTAGACTCAAGCTTCGTCATCATTGGCTGTGTTAGTGCAAGATTAAGTGATTCCACAGTTTTTTCAGGTGAAAGTGGTGTGACTTTAATGAATTTTTTGTAGTCAACTTTTGCTAAGTCTGTTGTCGGTTCAGCTAAGACAGAGTCAAGATAGGCTATCTGTTCTTGATCTTCGATTTTTGCTTTTTGTTCTGTCGCTAGCTTTTCATAATCACTTGCAAGTTGAGTGAATGGAGAGGCCATTTGATTAAGTTGAGCTTCAACCTGAGTTTTAATCTCTGGAGTAAGTCCTTCTGGTAGTGGAGTTTTTAAGATTTCAGATTCAAGATCCTTGTAGCTCTTGCTGACGACATTGGCGATGATCACCCTCGTTGGATAATTCCCACCCTGGAGGTATTTCTCAGCTGTGGTTTTTAAAGCAGTAATAAACTTAATTCTTCTTTTGAAGTTTCTTTTTGATCGGCGACCATAGAAACCTCTTTTTCTTTGTTTTGCATCAGCTTTTAAAACAGCTGCGATTGCAATCTTTGACCATGTGTAACCAAGTTGGTCTTTTGAAGAGGCGATAATCTTTTTTGTTCTCTTGTTACCTTTATCGAAATAATCAAGTTGTTGAACAATTCTAAGCTTTCTTTCTGGTGACCAAGCAATCTTGAGGGCCTTGGCATCGTTGAGCATTCCAGCTTCAAAGAATGTGAGATAGAGAAGTGGTTCAAGCTTAGGATCGAGTTTTTTCAGTTTTGAAACTTTATTCCAAAGTTTCTTTAGAATTCGGTCTCTTGCTTTTGTATCACCATCCATCTCATAAAGAAGAGCAATTTTAATGTATTCCTGGATTGGAGCTCTTTTAACTTTTAGTTTGTATTTTTCTCTTAATTTTGCAGCATCTGAAAAACGCCCCATCAGCTCATATTCATTCATAAGAGCTTTTTCGTCTTTTGCTTTCTCTAATAAAGTGATAAGTGCCGCTTGGTTTGAAAGCTGTACAGCGAGAACTTTAGCGTTATCACAAGCTTTTTGACCAAAAGTCCCATCTTTACAGTATCCCATAAAGGTTTCAAGGGCCTTTTCTGTTTGGCCAAGATTAACCGCAGACTCAAACTTTGCCTGAGTTTGAATCTTCTTGAGTTCAGAGAAATCTTTTTTGAAACCAGCTTTTTCAAAGTCAGCTTGTCTTTCGAGAAATGGTGCGATTTCAGATACGATAACATCAACATCTTTTTTCTGATTTAAAATATCAAGAAAGAGGTTAAGAGATTGAACGGCCCATTTATCGATTGTTGCAGCTATTGCTAGCTCTTTAAAAATTGGTGCTGCTTTATCGTTCTCTTTTTTCTCATACATTTCTCTAGCGGCAATATAGCGATATTTTCTTTGGTCATCGCCTTTAACCATTTTTGATAATGTTAGAGCTGTTTCAATAACTTTTTCAGAGTTCTTAAGTTTTTGATAGTGACCTAGAAGTGATTTTCTATGCTTGAGTTCAAGTTTCTCAAGACCAAGGGTTCTTTCTTCATTGGCCCATTTCGAAACGAGTTCAGCTTTTTCTTCACGTGAATCAATAACATCAAGGTAACCTTCGATCATCTTCTCTCTTAGTTCATCTTTTGGATAAAGACCGAGGTATAAGTCGATTGAGGTTCGAAGAGCTGGTTTATAGCCAGCATTTTCTTTTCTTAGAGAATCGAGCTGAACGATGATTCTTTTGACGATCTCTTTGGTTTTCTTTGCTTCTTCTTTGTCTGATGGAATCTTTGCATCTTTTAAAGAAAGATCTTCGGCGAGTTCTTCAACTCTTTCCATATCCCTAAAACCAATTGATTCTTCGATAAGTCTTAAACGATAGAAAAACTTCGGAGTCTTATTAAAAACTTGTTCAAGAAAATAAGTTCCAGCCTTTCTGTTACCTGCGGCATAGAAAGCATCTGACATTTCTTTAATCAGTTCAGGGTTTCCAGTTTGTTGAGTGAGGTTTTGAAACTCTTCGAGTTCTGAAACACCATCAGTTACTTTGTTTGAGACGAAAAGTTTAAAGTCTCTTAATGATTGCTCGTTACTTTGTCCTTTAGAATCAAAAAGTGTCTTTCGGATCTCTGTAACGGCTTCATTGACTTTGCCTTCACGGTAAAGAAGCCAAGAAAGTTGGTATCTCGTGTAAGCACAGGAATCACCTGAATTACAAAGTTTTAGAGATTCGTTGTAGAAATGTTGTGATTGTTTGAAGTTGCCCTTGTTTGAATAGTACTCAGCAAGTGAGAGGGAAGCCTCTTTTTTGACTTTTAGTGGAGAGTATTGGTCTTTGAAAACTTTTGTGAAGAAATCAACAGCTTTCTTTTGATCTGTTCCACGATTATAAAGACGAGCTAGTTGAAACTGGATCAAAGCTTTTTGCTGGCCTTGTGGAGCTTTAAACTTACCCTTAAAGCCTGTGAGAACATTAGAATAGGCTTTGATGGCCTTTTTTGTGTTCTTGACAACATTCTGTTCTTTCGTGATTTGTTCAAAATAAAGATCTCCAAGTCTAATTGAGAGCTTCATTTTCGCTTTGTCTCTTGGAGTTAAGGATCTTGTGAGTTGTTCCAGTTCTTTAATAAGAACAACATCCGCTTTAAGCTCTCCAAAACTGAGAGCTGTAAAGATCATAACTAAACCAAAAGTAATATACTTTTTTGTCATCATTACAGACCGCCACCTACAACTGCTAACTTGATTGAGTGATAATTCATTCCGTTTAATATTCCCATCATCTTCGCCACAACAGTACTTGGAACTTCTTTGTGGGCCTGAAGGTTGATTTCACCAGGGAAAGCTTTTCCTGGATGAGATTTTGTCCATGAGACTTTGAGCTTTTTGATGTGCTTATCAATAAGCCAAGGCTTGCGCATGATGAGACTAAGCTTTCCTACTAATTTTTGATCGATATAGACTTCTTCTTTTGAAATTGAAATCACTGGTGCTTCAGTGACTTCTTTTGCTGTCATTGAGCGAGGAAGTTCAACACCTTTAGTCACAAGAATTTCAGGAGTTGATGAAAACGTTTGAAGAAGGAAGACAACTAACATGCTGAAAACGTCAACCATTGACGTTAGCATGAGTCCTCCAAAGAGAACTTTTTTGAATTTCTTTTTCTTTTGAGATCTCTTAAGAAGATGCCTTTCAAAAACGATATCATCAGTAATGTTTTGATTTGCAATCATATATATCCTTTCTCGACCTTTTGATTAACGGCCAGAAACAATTCCAATGTTGAGAATTTTGTTCTCTCTTAACACGTCCAGGGCCTTGATCATCTCACCGTAATCTAATGCACGGATAGGTGAAACAAAGGCTGATTCGATTTTTTTCGCTTTTTTACCTTGAGTCCATGAAGTGATGACGCCTTTAAGCTTTTCAACAACTTCATCATGGTCTTTCGCTTTAACAAGAGTTCTTCTAAAACGCTTACCGTTTTTCTTAAGAACAACTTGTAGTCGATCAATTTTTTTATAGTTTAAGGCAACTTCATAACTCTCTTTTTTGCTAGGAGCTGCTTCTGTTCCATGAGTTTGTTTAATATCAACAGTGGCCACTTGTATCCAAACTGCTGAGATGAGGAGAAAACAAACACATGTTGAGAGAAGATCGATGAATGGAGTTAAGATTAACTCGGCATTTAAATCTTTCTTTCTGTGTAAAGACATAAGTTATCCTTAAAGCTAGGGCCTTCATAAATGAAAGCCACTTTATTGTTAATCGACGAAGACCTTAATTTTGCAAAGACGCAAAATTAGGCTTGTGGCCGTGTTTCACTCGTCGTGTTTGATTTCTGCTCAGATACTTCTCTTCCTTCAACATGAAAAAGAAGATCATGATAAATCTTTGAACATTCTTCAGTCATGTGATTGATGATTTGATCTGTTTTGTTTTGAAAGATTGCAAATGCGATAAGTGCTGGAATCGCAGCAACAAGTCCAAAAGCCGTTGAGTTTAGGGCCTCTGAAATACCTTGCCCTAGTAATGTTGCTCTTTCCATCGGTGAAGCAGCTGCAATACCAGCGAAAGAAGCGATAAGACCAGTAACGGTACCAAGTAGTCCTAGTAGAGTGGCGACGTTACCAAACATACTTAAGAATTGTGTTCTTTTATCAACTCTTGAGATTTCTTCTGTAAGAACTTCATCCATTCTGGCCTGCAGTTGTTCTTCACCACCAAAAGAGTTTCTGATCATTAGACCAGTTTCAGCAACGCGACCGATTGCTGTATCATCAGCCT
>JBMYPC010000067.1:0-16415 GCA_049599895.1 Bacteriovoracaceae bacterium
ACACAAATTTCTGTGCCCGTTGAAGAGGGTGGGCAGAAGATCTTTCGGTTTAAGAAATGGCTTGTTCTTATTATTGGTATGGTCGCATGGGGCTATATCAGCTTTTCGATTACTCTTCCAAGAGAGCCTTTGAGTTATACACCTAATCAGGTTGAAGTAAATGATATCTTCTTCGTTATCGATGTTTCACGATCGATGCTTGCCAATGATTTTAAGCCTGATCGTTTAACAGTTGCGAAAGAAAAAATCAGGGAGTTTGTAAAGCTAAGGCCTAAGGATCGAATCGGAATCATTATGTTTTCAGAAAAGGCTTTTACGCTACTTCCACTGTCAACGGATCTTGAGCTGATTCAAAAAATTATAGACGATATCAAGGTGGGGTTTCTCGGAAGTGGAACTAATATTGGCGATGCCTTGGCCCTTGCTGTGGCAAGGGGAGCACAATCTCCAACTGAAAATAAAGTGATCGTTCTTTTAACAGATGGAGTAAGTAATGTTGGGGTTATGACTCCTTCTCAAGCTGCAGTAAAAGCAAAAGATCAAGATATCAAGGTTTATACAATTGGAATTGGGGGAGCAAGAGATGCAAAAATCCCCCTTGGTCGAGGCCTTCTTGGTGGAAAGAGGTTTCAAAATATTCCTGGTGGAAGTATTGATATGCAAACCCTTGATGAAATTGCCAATCTTACTGGTGGGAAGAGTTATTATGCTCGAGACGAAAAGGCCTTGACTGATGTCCTTGATGAGATCGAAAGGCTTGAAAGAACCGAAATTAATTTAAGCTCCAAGATTATCTATAAAGAACATTATTTTAAATATCTTCTCATTGGCGTCTTACTATTAGTCTTATGTGAGCTTCTCTCCATGTATTTATTGAGGTTAGTGATATGAACTTTCTTAATAAATCTTATCTTTTTCCCATAATCGTCTTCTGCTTATTTTTTGTGATCATTACATTAAGACAGAGTTCTCGTTTTGATGCTGTGATGAAAAAGTACTGGTTTATTAAGGCGAGCCCATGGAAGAAGATTTCAAGGCTTTTCTATGTGCTAGGATTCTGTCTTCTTTGTTTTTCTCTGCTCGATTTTAGAGGACGTCCTGAAAAAGTTGAATCGAGTGTTTCAGACCAAAAGACAATCATTATTATTGATTCATCAGCGAGTATGTTAGTTGAAGATGTAAGACCCAATCGATTTCAAAAGGCCTTAATGCTTGCCAGGCATTTTGTGAAATCATCAGCAGGTCACCAGCTTGCCGTAGTTGTTTTTTCAGATACTCAAAAAAGGCTTATTCCTTTTACTGATGACATTGATCTTCTTGATGCGAGGATTGCGGCACTTGAAAAATTGAGAATCAATTATGGTGGATCTAATATTATCCAGGCCATTCAAGAGAGTATTCAATATTTTAAAACAGATAAAGAATCAATAAAGAATCCCAAAGGCAATATTCTCGTTTTTACCGATAGTGAAGATAATGGAACCATACAAGATCTCAACGTTCCCGAAGGCGTAAATCTCGCGATGGTTGGAGTTGGGAGTCGTTCAGGCGGCCGAATCCCTATCAGGAATAAGGATGGAAATCTTTATGGCTATAAAAAGTTTAAAGGAAAAGAAGTTATTTCCAAGCTTGATGAGGAATCTCTTAAGAAAATTGGAACATCTGTAAAGAGCTTTAAGTACTGGGTAGCCTTATCTTATAGCGTTCCAACTGATGAGATTTTAAGCTTTTTTAGGGGCATTCATCAAAATAATCTTAAAAAAGGAACCACGACAATAAGGCCTGTTATTGGGCATCGAGTGGTTATTACTGGCATTGTTCTTTTTATACTGTCATCACTTTTTAACCTCGCAAGAGATAAAGTGATTGCAGGGCTTCTCCTCTTTTTTCTTGTTTTACCAGGCCCGCGGGCCTCGGCTCAAGATGATGTGAAACCAGAAGATCTTCTCGATGAGCAAACTCTTGAAAAACTTGCAAAGTTTAAACAGGGCAAGATGGACTCTAGAGAAAAGTTGTCTCTTGCTCAAGATCTCATTCAAAAGGAACGGGTAGAAGAGGGTGTGACTTTGTATGAGGATGTTTTATCTTATAAAAAAGACCTTTCAGAAAAAGCAAAGCTTAATCTTGGAACCGCTTATTTAAAACTCGGAAAGATCAAGCGTGGCCTTGACGTTTACGATGGAATTGATCGAAAGGCATTGTCACAAGATGAAGAAGACCTTCTGGCAAAAAATACGGTGATGGCCTTCAAACAACAGAAGCAAAAACAAAAGCAGAAGCAACAACAGCAAAAAAATCAAAAACAGCAAAACCAAGACCAACAAGATCAAGATGGTCAAAGTGGTGAAAACCAAGATCAACAAAAAACTCAAAAGAATCAATCTGGAGATCCTAAAGAACCCAAAGACCAAAAAGGTGATGAGAAGGATAAAAAGAAGAATAATGATTCAAAGGACTCTGACAAGGGCGAGAAAAAAGAAAAGAAAAAACCTCAGTCTATCAAAGAACGTGAGGAAGAAATTCGAAAGCAAAGAAAAATGGTGAAAATTCCGGCAATTTTAAAACAAATCATGAATGATGATCGAAAACTTCAGCAAAAATACTGGAAGACGAGCACCAAAAATCGAAATCGAGACAAGAAGGACTGGTAAATGAAAAGCTTTTTTTCGTTACTCATATTAATATTTTCATTCAATCTTTACGCTAATAATGTAGAGATTAAATTTGATCCCGAAAGACCTGTGATTGGTGAAACATTTGAAATCAACTTTAATGTTCAGGTCACATCAAAAAACAAAGAAGAGCCTTTCATCACCTTTGATCTTTCAAAGGGTGAGATTATAGGAAGGAGATTTGCCGGAGTAACCACAAATGCGACCATGATCAATGGACGTTTTCAGATGAGTAAATCATATCGGTTTATCTATGAGGCGATCTCTGAAAAAGCCGGAACGATTTATGTAAAGAATATCAAAGTTGATATTGATGGCACTGAGCTAAAGGTTCCCACAAAGCGAGTGACAGTTTATTCGAAAAGACAGAGACCTAAGAACTTTTTCTTAAAGGCAGAAGTTGATAAATCAGATGTTTATTTAGGAGAAGGAGTTGACCTTCGTTACTATCTCTATGCACGAGCAAATGTTCAACCACAAGAAATTGAAACTTTCCCTAAGTTAAAAGGATTTATCAAAAGATTTCATATGCCAGACAACTCAGTTGAAACTGTTGATGTCGATGGGATTATTTACAAGCGAACGGCTCAATATTCAGCTCGAATTTATCCCGAAAAAGTAGGCGATCTTAAAATTGATCCTTTAAAGCTTAAGATTCAATACGTTGATGGACGAGGGAGTTCATTTGGAAACCTTGGTTTTGGATTTGGAAGAAGGAAGGTTCGGTCTTTAAGAAGTAAGACAATTAAAATCAATGTCCGTCCAATTCCAGCGAATAACGTCCCTCAGAATTTTACGGGTCTTGTGGGAAGGCACAAGTTTAGCTTCAAGTTTGGAAAAACCAAGTTTCTCGTCAATGAAGCAATTGAGCTTAAAGCAGAAGTTGAGGGAGAGGGAGCTCTTGAGAATCTTGAACTTCCACAAGTTCTTAATCATGAACAGCTCGAAAGCTTTGACGTGAAAACGGAACTTAATGAAGTTGGAAAAAGCCGGTCGGTGAAAACCTTTGAATTTACTTATCTTCCAAGGGGAAACTTTGATATTCCAGAAAGAGTACTTACTCTTTATACTTTTGATCCAGAGAAAGCTGAGTTTGTTGCACATAAAGTGAATGTCCCCGCTTACTCTGCTCGTGGAGGGGCAATTGCAAAACAACCTGGTGCCAATAATCAAAATCAAGCAAACTCAGAAGAGCAAAATGATTCTTCTCAAAATCAATCGTTTTTTAAGCCTATAAAGAAAAACTTTAGTCTGATTGCTCCAAACTTTAATCTTAAAGAAGATGCTTCTGAGTGGCCCGTGATCAGATATATTAATCTTTCACTTGTTATCGCATTGATGCTTATTGCTTTTGGTTATTTAAGACCCTATCTTAAAATGCAGCCTTATCCAGAGACAGTTCAAATTAATTACAAGCAGCTTCTTAAAGAAGGGGTTAATTTTGGAAGCTTTTCAAGGCTTCTAAGATCGATTAATAGAGAACTTCAGGTTGGATCAGATCAGAATCTAGTACACATTATCAAGAACTTACCTCTTGAGGAGAACTCAAAAAATTACTTTTACCAGTTGTTAAATTTTATTGAAAAGAGTAGTTATGGAGATCAGGATAACTTAAAAGCGGTGAGCTTTAACCGTGGCCAATTTAAGAAACTACTTGGCACAACGTTAAAAAGAAAAGATGAAGATAGTTAAAAGTCTAAGTGAATTAAGTGATAGCGAAGAAATTGTTATTACTATTGGAAATTTTGATGGAGTCCATATCGGACATCAATTTGTTATTGAGAACATCAAAAGGAACTTAAGTGGTAATCAAAAATTAGTCTTAATGACTTTTCTTCCTCATCCAAGAGAGATTCTCTCTCCAGATTCAAAGTTTTTAATTAATACTTATGATGAAAGAAGAGAGCTTTTGCAAAAGCATAATGTCGATTATCTTTGTGAAATGAAATTTGATCGAAATTTTTCAACTCTCTCTCCTGAAGAGTTTTTAAGTGATTATCTCTTTAATCACAGTCATATTAAAAAAGTTTATTTTGGTCATGACTTCAAGTTTGGAGCAGACAAAAAAGGCGATTGGAATCTTGCCAATGATTTTTGTTCCGAGAAGGGAGTTGAGTTTGAGCTCTTAAAAGAACATAGAAAAGAAGATAAGAGGATTTCATCAAGTCTTATTCGTGACTTACTTATCAAAGGGAAAATTCAAGAGGCCAATCATTTCTTGGGACGAGAATATTTTGTTACTGGGAAAGTGATTAAAGGTGACGGAAGGGGACGAAAGATTGGTTTTCCAACAGCAAATATTGATTTTTCAGACAAGCTCACTATCCCCAGCACAGGTGTTTATATAACAAAAAGCCATGTGGGAGATATGCTTTATTACTCTGTAACCAATGTCGGTATAAAACCTACTTTTCAGTCTCAAGATGAGCTTTCCATTGAAACACATGTTTTTGATTTTAATAGAGATATTTATGGAGAGGATTTTCGAATTCATTTCCTTTCAAAAATTCGTGATGAAGTAAAGTTTTCTTCTGTTAATGATCTCATTTCACAAATTGATAAAGATGCCCAAGTTGCAAAAGAGTTTTTTAAGCAACAAGGAAAGGTTTAAATGTTAAGCTTGGCATTGGCGGGAAAAAATATTTCTCATTCTCGCTCAAAATTTGTTTATGAAAAGCTATTGAACGAAGAGGTTGATTATTACCATTATGATTGTGACGCTTCTGAGCTTCTTCCATCTCTTGAGGAGGTCTTTAAGTCTTACAAGGGCTTAAGCATTACGGCTCCTTATAAACGCCATTATCTTGATCGTGTTTCAATTGATGAAGAAGTAAGACCTTTAGAGGCCATTAACTGTATTAAAAAAGTTGAAGATGGCTTTCAAGCAACGAATACAGATTACATGGCCTTGAAAGAAATCTTTCAAAAGCGCATTTCTTCTCATCACTCTGTTGTGATTCTTGGGGATGGGGCGATGGGAAAAGTGACCGAGCATTTATTTGGCGTTTTAAAAATTCCTTATAAGGTTTTTTCTCGAAAAAAAGACGACCATTTTTTTGATATCGACTTTGGAAGCCTGTATTCAAAAGAAGATAAACTTTTTTTAATCAATGCCTGCTCAAGAAAATATTTTTACAATAAAAGCCTAGCGGAAAACTCGGTTTTTTATGATTACAATTATAGCAGTGAAACACAGGCTTCCTACATTCAATCACTGAACAATGTTCAATACGTTGATGGAATGGAGCTCCTTGAAGGCCAGGCACTTTATGCTTTAAAGTTTTGGGGGATAGTTGAGTAAAATGCTTTTTGCGCTAACGCCTTAATTTAATGTATTCCTCTTAGATTCCGATAACTTAAGCAAGAAATCATTTTTGCATTTGAGTTTTTATGTTTAGAAAACAATTTGTTTCAGTCATTGAAAAAACGGGGATGGTTCCGGCAAAGGACTTAAGGCCTTTACTTCAAGATACCAATCCTCAGACAGTTACAGAGCTAGAACTATTAAAGTTTGATTTTTTTGATGACGTGAAATTTGCAAAGAATATTGCAGGACTTTATAACCTTGTTTTTATTGATCTTACTAACGCCAAAATTAAAGATCGAAATGTTAATTTAATTAAAAAAGCTGATGCAGAAAAATATCGAGCACTGCCTATTCAAAAAACGAATAAGGCCGTAACTCTTGCGATCTTTGATCCGACAATTGTTGAGCACCAATTAGACCTTCAGAAAATCTTTCAGCACCCAGTTGAGTTTGTTCTCACTGGAATTAAGGCTTGGGAAAAAATATATGGGAGTATTCGTCAGAGTATTGATGAGCTCCTCTATAGTGTTAAAGAGGTAAAAGAAGATCCTTCACTTGAAGTTGATGTCAAAGAAGAAGACATCGGTGAAGAAGTTATCATGTATGTGAACAAGCTTCTTGCGGATGCCTTTGTCAAAAAAGCCAGTGATATTCATATTGAACCTTATGAAAAAACTTTTCGAGTTCGCTTTCGTGTGGACGGAACTCTTTATGAAGTGGATCAGCCAGCAAGAAACTTGATGCTTCCAATTATTTCTCGTTTGAAAATTATGGCCAATCTCGATATTTCAGAGAGAAGAAAACCCCAAGATGGAAGAATCAAACTTTCGATTGGTGGGGCTCCGATTGATTACAGGGTTTCCTCGCTTCCAACTTTATTTGGTGAAAAGATTGTTCTAAGACTTCTTGATAGTTCAAATCTTCAACTTGATATGACAAAGCTTGGTTTTGAAGAGAAGCAATTAAGCAATTTTAAAGAAGGTATCTATCAACCCTATGGGATGGTTCTGGTAACTGGCCCAACAGGATCAGGGAAAACAACAACACTCTATTCAGCACTCTCTGAGCTTAACCAAGTAGGAAAGAATATATCGACCGCTGAGGATCCTGTTGAATTTAACCTTGAAGGGATTAACCAGGTTAACGTAAGAAGAGAAATCGAACTCACTTTCGCCAGGGCCCTCAAAGCTTTTCTTAGACAAGACCCTGATATTATCATGGTAGGGGAAATTCGAGACCTCGAGGTCGCTGAAACTGCCGTAGAAGCCGCTCTTACTGGTCACCTTGTTCTTTCGACTCTACATACGAATGACGCTCCTTCAACAATTACAAGATTGTTAAATATGGGAATCGAGCCATTCCTTGTCACTGGTTCTCTAAATGTTGCGGTAGCGCAAAGACTTTGTCGAAGAATCTGTTCTGAATGCAAAGAAATAGATGAAAGTGTAACAGTTGAAGAGCTTATTGCTTGTGGAGTTTCGCCTAACTCTGCTCCCAAGATAAAAGTTTATAAAGGGAAGGGGTGTCCGGCTTGTAATGGTACAGGATATAAAGGACGAGTGGCGATTTATGAGGTGATGCCGATTACTCCACTTGTTAAAGAAATTATTCTTCGAAACGGAAGTTCTGATGAACTTAAGATTCAGGCCATTAAAGAGGGGATGAAGACCTTAAGAATGTCGGCTTTAACAAAAGTGGCCTTGGGACAAACAACATTACGTGAAGCGGTTTCAAATTCCGCGGCAGATAAGTTTTGAGAGGAAATTATGGCAACAAAAACAGCAACTAAGATGGCCAGTAATGATAATACTCAGACCCGAGAACTTGATGTCGGCGGCCAGATTAAGATTCAACAGCTTTTTAAATTAATGGTTGAAAGTAAGGCCTCTGATTTACATCTTACTGTAGGAAGTCCGCCTGCGATTAGAGTTCATGGTGAAATTGTCAGGGTTAAAGTTCCCGCTCTTAATGCCAACGATGTCAAAAGATTGGTCTATCAAGTACTTACAGAAGAGCAAAGACATGAGTTTGAAAAGAATCTTCAACTCGACTTCTCATTTGGGGTGAAAGGCCTTTCAAGGTTTAGGGGAAATGTTTTTCATTCAAAAAGTTCTGTTGCTGCAGTCTTTAGAATGATTCCTTCAATTATTCCAGATTTTAAAGATTTAGGTTTACCTAATGTTCTTATCAAAATGGTTAAGGCCGCTAACGGATTAATTCTCGTGACAGGTCCAACGGGATCAGGGAAGTCGACGACTCTTGCCGCTCTTATTGATTATCTTAACTCTAATGAAGCCGGTCATATTATTACCCTTGAAGACCCCATTGAATTTGTTCATCCCCATAAAGTTTCAATCGTTAATCAAAGGGAAATGGGAGCCGATTCTAATAATTTTGGTGATGCCCTTAAGTCACTTCTCAGACAAGATCCCGATATTGTCTTAGTTGGCGAATTGAGAGATCCCGAAACGATTGAAGCAGCATTGACAGTCGCTGAAACCGGTCACTTAGTCTTTGGAACACTTCACACTAATAACTGTGTTCAAACGATTAATAGAATTATCAATGTCTTTCCGGCCTACCAACAGGATCAAATTCGAACATTACTTTCATTTGTTCTTCAAGGAGTTGTCTCTCAACAGCTTCTCCCTAAAACATTTGAACCTGGACGAGTTTGTAGTCAGGAAATTCTTATCCCAACCCCAGCGATTCGAAATTTAATTCGCGAGAATAAAATCCATCAAATTTATTCTCAAATGCAGATTGGGCAAGAGGATACGGGAATGACAACCATGAACCAAAGTTTAAAAGGTTTTGTGGATAAAGGGATAATCGATAAAGAGTCAGCGATGGAATATACTTCAATGCCTGAGGAGCTAATCAAAATGCTTGGACCTGCGGGAAGAAAGTCTTAAGACGCGGCTTTACGTTATCAAGGCTTAAGAAGTATACTTAAATAGAGCTGAATTCAGGGAAGAGAAGAAATGCCAAAATATTCCTACGAAGGTGTCGCTGAAGATGGCGCCCGAGTTAAAGGAAAAATTGACGCTAAAAGTGATAAAGAAGCGAGAAGGCTTTTAAGACAAGAAGGTGTTCGAGCAAAGAAGATTAGCCCTCCCTCAATTCTTGAGCTTGATCTTGGTGAGTGGATGGTTGATAAAGGTCTCGCGAAGCCTTTTGGACAAGCTGAGCTTCTCAACTTTACTAAACAACTTTCGATAATGATCAGCTCTGGAGTCCCTCTTCTTTCAAGCTTAGAGATCATTTATAAGTCCGAAAGAAATCCAAGTTTAAAAAAATCAGTGAAATCCATTGCTTCTGATGTTGCAGAAGGGTCTACCATTGCTGATGCCATGAGAAAACAGACGGGATTTTCTAAACTCTATTGCAACCTTGTCAAAGCTGGTGAGGCTGGAGGGGTTCTGGATAAGATTTTAGAAAAGCTTATGATCCATATGGAGAAGCAAGAGAAAACAAAGAAGGCCATTAAGTCTGCAATGACATATCCTTCGATTGTTTTGGTTGTGGGGATAGGGGTGATCACTCTTATGATGACCGTTGTCGTTCCCATGATGCAATCGATGTTTCAAGCAAATGAACAAGAGCTTCCAGGAATCACCCAATTTGTGATAAATACTTCTGAGTTTATGCAAGAAAATATTCTGGTGATGGCCGGGGCTGCAATTGTTTTTGTCGGAGGTTTCCTTTCATGGATTAAAACTCCTGCAGGTAAGGAAGTTTTCGACAGGGGAATGATGAAGTTACCAATCTTTGGCATGGTCATTCTTAAAGCAAATCTTGCAGGGTTCTCGAGGACTCTTTCGACGATGATGGGCTCAGGTGTCCCACTTGTTGATGCCATCGAAATTTGTATTGAAACAATAGATCATGCAGTTATGCAAAAAGATTTAAAAGTCGTGAGAAAAAAAGTGATTGAAGGAAAGACCCTTGTCGAACCACTTTCTCGAATTCCTTATTTTCCAGAGATGGTCACCCAAATGGTTCGAGTTGGAGAACAGACAGGTAATGTTGATACTATGCTTGAAAAAGTTGCAGATGTATTTGAAGACGAAGTTGATGGACTGATTGGAAATTTAACCAAAATGATCGAGCCTTTTATTATTGTTTTCTTAGGTGTCTTTGTTGGGGGAATTCTTATTGCCATGTACCTGCCGATCTTTCAAGCTGCAGGATAAACTTACTCTCAAAGTCTTTTCAGAGATTCGGTACACAAAAAGAAATATAGATTATGTTTATTTTTTATAAAAAAAGGGCCTTCTTATATTAAGGCCCTTCTCGCAAAAGAATATGTCATCTACTATTAAAAGCCCTTACAGTTCTCAATAATTTCTTTGTTCTCATTTACTGCGAAATAACTTGCATGTGAAACAGTTTTTCCACCATTCGAAGTCCAAGTAGTGTTAGTACATTCCCCATCTTCAATTACTTTTGCACTTGAAACACTATCATCACTATCGGCATCAGCGTCAGCATTGGCATAAGCTTCAAAACCATTTGTGATTGAATTATAGCTAACCATTTCGGCTGAAATCAGTCCGACCGCACCTGCAACAAAAGTTTGACCATCGTTTGTTGTCCCAATTAAGCCAGCGTCGGCAACAGTAGCACCACCAACACTTCTAGCGGCTGTAAAGAATGATCCACCTTCACCATCTGCTGTACAAGTGATACCAGAAGGAGCATCTGTATAAGTAACAGAATTAATGAATCCAGTAGTATAGTATCTTTGATCTTTTGTCCCTGATGGGTTGTATCCCATGTCTGCAAGACAGGTGGCATAGACATCAGCATCAGAGAAGAAGGCAACTTCTGCTGAATAAATTGAAGCAAGATGAAGTTTTGCTTCAGAAGTTTTGGCTTTGGCCTGATACCTCTGAAACGATGGGATCGCAACGGCTGAAAGAATCCCGATGATGGCAACAACAACCATCAGCTCAACGAGGGTAAAACCTGATTGGGAATTACCTTTCTGGTTTAAAAAGTTCATGTGTTCTCCTTTTTAATGCATTTGACGATTTAAATGCATTAATTTTTTGAGTTTTAAGATGAAACTTTGTGGTAGTCCTAAAACTTCTCGATTCGAGTTTTAAGTGCACAAGGCTCACCAAAAATACTTATCTAGTATATTTTACGGCATATTTTGAGCAAGAACTTAGGCTTTTTAAAAAGGTAAAACTTTCCTGATTTTAGTAGTTTGTAGAGCTTTCTCGAGTATGACCAAGACTGTTTTTTATTAATGTTATTTCTTCAAATTTTCAATATGTTACAGATTTCTTCCATAAAATATTGGCATCATTCCGGCATAGGTGTTGAGAATATAACCGAGGGATTTTCTTAGTTTTGTTTACTAATACCTCGATATTTGAATGGCCTCCATGTTCTAGAGGCTTTAAATCCTTGAAAAGTTTTAATATATTCAGCACCAAAGAAGTCTGTCCTAGAGCAATTTTTTTGTCTTTTATTAAGGCAGTTGAGATCAATCTCTGCTTTTAATGCATAAAGAATACTCTGATATTTATCTTTCATTCTTTTTGATTTTGTATTTTGATAAAAAGAAAAAATGCTTTTGAATATGTCTTGAAGGCTTGTTCCTTCTTTCAATTTCATTCTCTCAACTAAAGATTTAAGAGCTGGATACTGAGAAGCGCCTTTGTTAGTTGAAAGGACTGTTTCAAAGTTTTTAATGGCCTCCTCTCTTTTTCCTAATTCAAAGTAGGCATTAAAACCGGAATGATAGTTGAGGTCAGGGTCTGTGGGAAAAATTCTCAAGCCCTTATGGAAAATACGCTCAGCACCTCTCTCATCGTCTTTAATAATTGAGAGATACTGCCCTCCCCAAAGATAGGCTTCGTAAAAAAGTGGGTCGAGATCGGTTATTGTTTGAAATCTAAGATACATCCAAGAATTGAGATCATTACTTTTATAATGTTCAAGATCTGATTCCATAAGAGTTTGGATCCAGATGAGGCTTGAGAATAATCTTTCATTGCCAAGGCTAATTGTTCTTAACGCTTCTGAGGAGTAATTTGCTTGTCTTTCTTGTTGAGAGACTTGAATGATGGGTTTAGGAGTGTCAACTTTTATAAAAGAGGCATATAAAATGAATCCTACTGCAAAGAATGTTAATAAAAAAGACCGAAGCATAGACTCATTATGATTTTAATTTCGATTTTAAACAAGTTCTAGAGAATAGCTGAGGCTTTAGCTCCATTTCTTTATAGTTCTAAAGTAAAGAAACATAGCCTAAAATAGACTCTAAATGATTGAGTTTAAGAGTATTTCAAAGACATTTCGAACAGAGTTTTGGAAGCCTGGGTTTAAGGCCCTTGATGAATTGAACTTTAAACTCCAAGCAGGATCTTTAACTGGTTTTCTTGGTGCTAATGGAGCGGGGAAGACAACCTCACTTAAGATTCTTTTTCAATTTATTAAAGCTGATCAAGGTGAAGTTCTCTTTGATGAAAGCCTTGGAAGTGACTGGGGAGAGATTCGTTCGAATATTGGCTTTGTTCCGGAAAGGCCCTATTTTTATCCACACCTTACGGGAAGAGAGTTTCTCTTTTTTATGGGAGGACTGAATAATGTATCAAAAGCGGAAATTAAAAGCTGTATTAACGATTGGGCAGAAAGACTCGGAATAGAGTTTGCTCTCGATCGAAAAGTGAGGGGCTATTCAAAAGGGATGCTTCAAAGAATTGGGCTGCTTTCTGCTCTTTTAAATAATCCTAAACTTCTGATTCTTGATGAACCTCTTTCGGGGCTTGATCCTCTTGGTCGGACTGAATTAAAAAAATCATTTCTTGAGTTAAATAAATTAGGCATGACGATATTTTTCTCATCTCATATTGTTTCCGATGTAGAGGAAGTCTGTGAAGATGTGATTGTCATCGATAAAGGAAAACTTGTTTATGAAGGAAGCATCCGAGAGGCTCTCGAATCCAAACAAGACACTTCAATAATCATTGAAATACGTCCCAATAATCAGAGCTTTGAAGAATCGATTCTTTCAAAGGCGATATCTCAAACAGATGACCTTTTAAGGCTTTCAATTAAGTCTCATGAAGAAAAGGAAAATCTATTAAAAGAAGTGATCGCTGGTGAAGCGGAGCTTCTGTCTGTTAATAAAGAGAAATTAACCCTTGAGGAGTTTGTTTATCATGTCCGGGGGTAACGTCGTTCATAAAACTTTTTTAATCGCAAAATACACTTTTGTGGAAATTTTCAAAAGTCGAGTGATTTTAAATTGTTTCTTTCTTGGTCTCGCGCTTATTTTATCTGTTTATGTTGCATCTGAGTTCACTTATGGGACGCCGTTAAAAGTTGCTTTAGAGTTTGGCTTTGGAATGACTTCATTGTCAGCAATCGCTATTTCAATCTTTCTTGGGACAAATCTTATGTCTAAGGAGATTGAAAATAGAACGGTCTACAGCATCCTTTCTCGTGATGTTCCAAGATTTTCATTTTATCTTGGGAAGTTTCTGGGTCTCGCGGGAATTATTGCTCTCAATATCTTGATTCTTTTTTCTCTAACTCTTGGTTTTTATTTTTTTCTCGGTGGGGAAATGAATCAGTTGCTTCTCTTTGCTATCTATTTTTGTTATCTCGAAGCTTTAATTCTTTTGGCGTTTGTGATGGGATTTTCTTTAATCACAAATAGTGTTTTAAGTGTGATCTTCACTGTAGGTGTTCTTTTTATGGGTCATGCAATCCCTAAGGCTTCTGCTTTTATTCTTGGCAAGGGTGGTATTCTCGAATTTCTTTACAAAGCCTCAACTTTTCTTGTTCCCAATCTTGATCTTTTGAATATTAAGCAACATCTGATCTATAAAGAATTTCTTTCCACTGAATACCTGTTGAGAAGTACAACTTATGGACATTGTTATTTATTGGGGATTGTGATGCTGTCCATATTTCTTTTTCATAAAAAGAGTCTTGATTAATGGATATCGTATTTTTTTATAAAGTTGTCGCAACAATTTTTGGAGCAATGATCGGGAGTTTTCTCAATGCCGTTATTTACAGGCTTCCTCGGAAAATCTCCTTTGTCGCACCTCGATCAAAATGTCCCCATTGTTCAAAAGTAATTACTTGGTATGAGAATATTCCTGTTTTGAGCTTTCTTTTTCTAAGAGGGAAATGTTCAAACTGTAAGACAAAGATTTCTTTTCGTTATCCGTTTGTTGAGATGTTAATAGCAGTTTCTGCTTATTTTCTTTTTCCATCGACCCTCTCTGGACTCACTATTGGGGTTTTTGCCTTTAACCTTATGGTTCTTGCTCTCTTCGTTGTTCACATTTTTATTGATCTCGATTTTAAAATTCTTCCCGATAGCATTAACCTTATCCTTGGAATTCTCTTTTTTAGTTATTCGGTGATTTTTCAGGGATGGCAGTTTCTTATTCTTGGTGGAGTCGTTGGTTTTTTGATTCCCTTTTTAGTGACCTACGCTTTTTACAAAATTAAAGGCCAGATTGGTCTTGGTGGCGGTGATATAAAACTTTATACAGCACTTGGATTAATCCTTGGTCCTATAGGAGTTATCCACAATATCTTCTTAAGCTGCTTTCTTGGTTCAATAATTGGAATTGTTCTCATTCTTTTTAAGAAAATGACGAAAGACAATCCCATGCCCTTTGGTCCTTCGATAATTCTTGTGGCGATTTTTCAACTTTTCTTTCCCGGATGGTATGGAAGTTTGATGAGTTTTATTCTTTAAAACCACCTCAAATTGGACAACCATTTTGACTTGAAGCTATAATTGTCTAGAATTAAAAGAATTTAATTCCGACAAAAAAAGGCGGGTAAGTTTGTTATCGTTTGGTGGAGGGGGAAGCTTAATAGGCCTTGATATTGGTTCAAGTGCAGTAAAGGTTGTTGAGCTTGCTAAAAAAGGAAAGAAAGGCTTCAAGCTTAATAAGTTTGGTATGGTCGCTCTTCCAGAAGGCGCCATTGTTGAAGATGAAATTATCAAAGACGAAGAAGTCGTTGAGGCTATCAAAGAAGCTTTATCTGCCGCTAAAATTTCAAGTAAAAATATCTGCCTCGGACTTTATGGTCCGAACACCTTAACTCGAAGACTTCAAATTGAAGGTGGAACTGAAGAAGAAATGGAAGATCAAGTTGAGTGGGAATCTGAACAGTATCTTCCTTTTTCTATTGATGAAGCAAAGCTTGATTACTACGTCGTTGGTGAAAATGATGGTGGCGGACAAGATGTTATTATTGCTGCCAGCAAAGAAGAAGTCTATGAATCTTACTTGGACCTTCTTAAGCCACTAAAGCTTAAGCCAAAGGTTGTGGATCTTAATGTTATTGCGGTTACAAATGTCTTTAGCCATATACTAGGTGATCGCATTGATGAATCAGTTGATTCTTATATGATTCTCGATATCGGTGCTCAATCAACAAAGTTTATTATTTATCGCGCTGGAGTGATCGCCTTTGCTAAGGAAATTGCTGTTGGCGGAATGATGTTTACCGAAGAAATCCAAAGACAAATGGGTGTGAACTATCTTGAGGCTGAAGATTTAAAGATCGTTGCCGATGATCAAGGAAACCTTCCTGAAGAAGTTCTTGTGATTATTTCCCAGGTTCTTGAGGTTGTCGTTGGTGAGCTTCATAAAACTCTCGATTTTTATATTACTTCAAGCTCTGATGATAGTATCGTTGCTTGTTATATCACCGGTGGTGCAGTGAGAACTCCTGGACTCATGGAAAAGATTGAAGAAGTTTTTGGATTTCAAGTTGAGTTGATTAATCCTTTTGAAACGATTGCCATCAATGAAAAAGCTTTTGATGAAGATGAGATTGATGAAATTGCCCACATAGGCCTAGCGTCTATTGGCCTTGGAATGAGGTCCCCGTAATGGCAATGATTCAAATAAACCTTGCAAAGAAGAAAAAGAAAAAAGTCGAGGTGATGGGCCTTGATTTCAGTAAGTTCAATTATCCATTGATTGTTCTTGGTCTCATTTTCTATTTTGGACACGAGCCTTTCTTAAAGTCTATTCATGAAGATGCTATGAAAGACGTCAATAAAAAGCTTTCAAAGTTAAGAAAAGAAAAAAAGAAATACCAAAAAGAAGAGAAACAGTTAAAAGATATAAAAGATCGAATTGCTGAACTTCGAAAAAATACCAAAAGACTTGAAGAGAGATCAGCTCAGGTTGAAAAGATTCTTTCGATTAAGACCAATCCAAATAAACTATTGGAGCGTATTGCACGAAGTATGCCTGAGGATTTATGGCTTGAAAAAGTGACCATCAATGGAAACAGAATAACCCTTGATGGAAAAGCGATCTCTTATAAGAGTATAGGACTTCTCATTGAAAAGGTAATTGCTTCACCATTTATGGATGAATCTTTTCGTGAGGAAAGTCAGGATACTGTTGAAGAAGTAATTGATGGAACAAAGG
>JBMYPC010000068.1:0-16300 GCA_049599895.1 Bacteriovoracaceae bacterium
TATCTAAAATATTAACACGAAAGGTGCATTTAAAACTTGCATTCTTTCATTGGAGAACACCATGGCATTCCCAAAAGTTGGAAATAATGCACCTGCTTTTACACTTGTGAACCAAAAAGGAAAGAAAGTTTCCTTAAAAGATTTTAAAGATAAAAAGAATGTTGTTCTATATTTTTATCCTAAGGCCATGACTCCAGGTTGTACTGTTCAAGCCTGCGGAATTCGAGATACAAAAAAAGAATTCCAAAAGTTAAAAACAGTTGTTTTAGGAGTCAGTCCAGATGCACCTGAGAGACTTCAAAAATTTATTGATCGAGATGAGTTAAACTTTGATCTTCTCTCTGATCCTGAACATAAAATTGCTGATAAATATGGCTCTTGGGGGCCAAAGAAGTTTATGGGTAAAGAGTATGATGGCATTTTAAGAACGACGTTTATTATTGGAAAAGATGGAAAGCTTAAACATGTCATGGATAAAGTTAAAACCAAAACTCATCACGATGATGTGATTGATTATATAAAAGAGAATCTATAATTTTTGAGGAGTTCAAAATGCAGGCCTTAGTCGTTTTCTTGTTCCTTTTATCATTTAATGTTCAAGCGAAAGAGGACCTCAGAGTCATGTTTTACAATGTCGAGAATCTTTTCGATACGGTTCATGATGAAGGGAAAAACGACTTTACCTACACTCCAAAAGGGACAAAGGGAAAAACAGAAGCCTGTGAAAAGATCTCTTATCACCGTTATAAAAAAGAATGTCATAAAACTTCTTGGACTGAAGACAAGCTTAAGCTCAAGCTTAATCAGATCAAAAGAGTTGTCGATGAAGTGAGGCCCAAGCCGCAGATCCTAGGGCTTTGTGAAATTGAAAACGAAAATGTAGTTTCAATGCTTGCTAAGAAACTGGGCTATAAAAGTTTTATCGTTTCAGATTCTCCAGATAAAAGAGGGATTGATCTCGCCATTCTTTATAATGAAAATAAAGAATTAAAGTATGTCTCAAAGAAAGAACATTCGCTGAAAGGGAAGATGTTCGAGGAAAAGCCATCTCGAAATATTCTTGAAGGGAATTTTAAGTATGAAGGGAAAAACCTTTCGATTTTTGTGAATCATTGGCCTTCTCTTTCTAATCCTACAGAAACTCGCTTAATTGCTGCTAAGACTTTGAAAGCAAGAATCGATCAGATTCTCAAAGCTGATAAGAATCATGCGATCTTGGCCATAGGAGACTTTAATACGATTCCTACAAACTATCCTCATCCTTTTGAGAGTGTTCTTCTTTCTGATAAGTCTATGAGAGATCTTGATACCACTTATCGAAAGGATCGCTCCATAGGCTGGGATGTTAAAAACAAGCAGCCGCTGGGAACTTATTTTTATGCTCGGGCCATGACTTGGAATCTCTTAGATCGAATTTTCTTTTCTTCGAATCTCCTTGATCAAAAGGGGTTTGAAATTGACGTTGCAAGTTATCGTATCTTTTCTCCAGAGTTTATTACGAGAACTTTTATTTATGAGAGAAAAGGTGAATATCTTTATGGAAGCAAGGTTAATGGAGTGCCTGCGCGTTATAATCATCAAGCAAAAAATAGTAAAACAGCCGGATTTTCGGATCACTTTGCGCTCTACGTAGACCTTAAATAGGCTTCATATCATTGACACTTATCTAGTGATGGTGAAGAATATTGCCATCTAAGGTAACACCTGATTTTCTGAACTTATCCCCAATATGCCCGGAGGTTGAAATGCGTGCAAAGGCCCAAAATATTTTAGTTGTTCTTACCGTCCTTTTATCATTTTCTTGTTCTGTTTCTAAGAAAAAGCTCACTGCTGAGGGTGGCAAAGTTCGTATTCTTGATTTTAAGAAAAATACTGGTTGCTCAGTTATTGATAAGGTTGTCGGTGAAAATGATATGGATTCTGAAGACCTTGCAAAAAATCACGCTCGAAACCTTGCGGCAAAGTCTGGTGGAAATGCGATTTATTTTGATGAAATCATTAGAAATGGTTCAAGCATAAAAATCCATTCGACTGCTTATCAGTGTAACTAAATTTTAATCAATCGCCCTACAAGGGATTTCCTATGCCAAGAACTCACCTTCCCCAAGAGTTAAAGTCACTCGTCTCATGGTCTGTTTCCCTCTTAGGGGACGCTATTAAAAAACAATTCGGAGAGGAATGCTATAAAGAGATCGAGAAGCTTCGAAGATCGATGCGAGATTCCAGAAGCTTTGATGAGAAGACTTTAAATACAAAGCTTTTAAAAAAATTAAGCTCACTTCAAGATCTTTCTGATGAGGCTTTATTCAATATTACTCATAGCTACTCTTGTATGCTTGAGCTTATCAACCGATGTGAGATGGCCTATCGAACTTGGCGGTTGAGAGATAAAGAAGAAGTAGAGATCAAGGAATCTCCTTATGCAGTTGTTTTCGTTCTGACAGCTCACCCTACTGAAGCTCGTTCACCTGAGTGTTTAAACTATTTTAAAATGATCCAGCTAAAGCTTCTTAAGGCCTTAGAAAAGGACCAAGACCTTCTAGAGGGCGACCTTAAGATTCTCCTTCAACTAGTCCTTCAAGTTCCACTGGCAAGAGACAATAAGCCAACTGTTGAAGATGAAGCTCACCACATTTTTTCTTTTGTCCTTAAAGATGAAATTCTTAAACAGCTTATAAAGTTCTACTCAGAGGGACATACAGTCACATTGAGAACCTGGGTTGGAGGAGATAAAGACGGACACCCTGGGGTTAATGAAAGAACTCTTTCCAATGTTTTAAATCTGTCACGAACTTATCTCATTAGTTATTTAAGAAAACGCCTCGCCGAGATTGAAGCTCTCTTTCATTATAGAGATGATATTAGTGATGAAAACTATGCCATTCTAAGCCTTGTCGAGAAGATTAAGTTGCACCTTGTGACTATGGAAAAAGTTCTTCCTCATGATGGAGACAAAGTGAGCGAGCTTCGAGCACTCGTCAGTAGTCTTAATCAAGTGTTTAAGAAAACCTATAAATCATCTCTTAAGCCACTTGATCAAATAAATGGTCTTCTTTGGATTTTTCCGGCGCTTGTTTTACCGCTGGAGCTTCGTGAGGACAGCCTTGTGGTTCTTGAAGCGAAAAAAGATAAAGAGCAACCGATTCGAAAAATGCTTGAAAAGGTTGAAGCCTTTTCCAAGGGCTTTGAGCCTAAATGGTATGCAAGAGGGTTGATTCTTAGTATGTGTGAGCAGGCCTCTCACATTAAAGGGGCGATTTCTCTCGTCAAAGATGTTTTCGGTTCTGCTAAGCTTCCCGTTGTGCCACTCTTTGAAAACCAGTTGGCCCTTGAAAACTCTAAAGTCATTCTTGATGAGCTTTTTTCATCGTCAGCAAAAATTGTAAAAGATCATCAAAGCTTATATGGTTCACGATTTGAGGTAATGCTAGGTTATTCTGATTCCTCTAAAGAAAATGGTGTCTTTGCCAGTCGGTTGATGATTGCTGAAGCAATGAGAAAAATTGAAGCAATTGTTAAAAAGTATAAACTCACTCCCGTTTTCTTTCATGGATCAGGTGGAAGTGTTGAGCGAGGTGGAGGTTCGATTAAAGAACAAACCAATTGGTGGACGAAATCGGCGATTAACCTCTATAAAGCCACTATCCAAGGTGAAATGGTGGCGAGAAACTTTTCAACTTCTGAAGTTTTCAGCAGTACGGTTCGAAAAATTATCAGTCAAACAGCTGATGTGAAAAGTCAAAAGCAGGGGACTCCACTTCTTAAAAACTTTTCAAAACTTGTAAGGACTCAGTATCGAAAGCAAGTTTCAGATTCTGAGTTTTTAAGAATGGTTGAATTTGCGACCCCTTATACCTTTTTGAGTCAGCTTAAAATTGGCTCTCGTCCATCAAAGCGAAAAAGTGGTGGTTTAAACCTCGATTCATTAAGGGCCATTCCCTGGATTCTTTGCTGGACTCAAACAAGAAGTCTCTTTCCAACTTGGTGGGGAGTGGGAAGCGCATGGGAAGAGCTTGGGAGCTCTGAAAAGCAGCAAATGAAAAAAGCTTTTAAAGAAAATGATCTTCTCGCGTCTTATATCCATTCTCTTAGTTTTACTCTTGCTAAAGTTGAGCTTGGAATATTTTTTCTTTATCTTGATCACTCAAAATTAGAAAAGAGTGAAGTGAAGGCTTTTAAAGAGCTTTTTAGCAATGAATATGAAAAGGCCTTGAAGTTTGTGAAGGCCTTAACGGGGAAACAAGATCTTCTTTGGTACAGACCATGGCTAGGGGAGAGTATTCATCTACGCTCTGTGATGATTCACCCACTTAATCTCATTCAGCTTATTTCTCTTGAAAGAGGAAATTCGAAACTTCTTAGAGAAACTGTCACTGGGATTGCTTGTGGGATGTTAACTACGGGCTAGAAAAGATTTTTTAGCGAACGCTTCTGTGATTTATATCAGACTTATTGTGGACTTAAGAACATCTTTTAGTTTTTCATTTAAAGGGTAGTGCTCTTCTTTAATGGGAGCACATTCTCTTTCTGATGGTGGAGTTGTTCTTTTTTGAGCGATGAAATATTTCACGCCAGTTTTCATCTCTTCAAGAAAGTCTGGGTTGATTTCATGGGCCTCATTGGGAGTTGCTGTTTTAAGGAGATGTTCTTGATCTTGGTAGTGAAACTCTAAAAGCTCGATAGGATATTCTTGATTTAAAAACTCTAATAAGCTTAAGGATTCACTCCAAAAGTTATTTGGTCCTTTGATTTCAATGTCACGATATTCCTTGCCAAGGGATTCTTCTAAAGTTGAGTAAAAACATAGACCTTCATTGGCCTCAAGTTGAAAGTAGGTGAAGGCAGAATGCTTTTTTGGGACTCGAATTTTTAAACAAAAAGTTGAGTGATTTATTTCATTCAAAGTATTTTCCTAAATTTAAGCTTAAAAGTTGACATGGAGCCTAGTCGATTTAAAATTGTATGTATACTGAAAACGTTTGAGTTTTCAGGCCCCGCAGCCGGTTTGCGGCAAAGGGTGCCGGTGGCACGCTTTGAAGCAGCAAGCGGAAGTTTGTGGCTTTCCGAGGGATATATATTTGAAATTAAAGAGTTCTGTTCTTTAAAAGACCAATTGAGCTATCACGGAGGAGACTTGGTCACAAAATCGCTATTGCTATCACTTATTCTCTTACTCTCAAGCTGTTCGTTAACGGGAAGAAGTCTTCTTGGCTCAGATGATGAGCCTGAAATTACAACTAAACAAAAGCCTGTCTCTCGTGAGCAGTACAATCAGCTTCTTGATAAATACGAGAGTCTCAATAAACAGCATCAACTTCTTCAAGCTGAATTGAATACCATGAAGGGTGGAACAGATCAGATGCTAGAAAACTCAAAACTTGCGACTCAGGTTGACATCAATGAAACAGATGATCTCAAGGCAAAGCTTAATCAGCTCAATTCGCAAAGTCTCGATACGACAGTTGCCAAAATTGAGAATGCAAAGCCTGCTGGGGCAGTTGCAGCAACTTCAAAGCTTGATCCTACTGCAATCGAAATGGAGATTGATAGCCTCGCGAAGGCCAAGAAATTTATTGCTCAGAAAAGATTTAACGAAGCGATGCAGATTCTTAAGACACTTGAAGCTTCGTCTCATAAACAAATAAGAGTGCGAGCAAAGTTTCAAACAGGTGAAATTCTTTTTAAGCAACAAGAGTTTGACCTTGCGATGCAAATTTTTGAGGAAGTGGTCACACAAGATGCCTTTAGTGGAGTGGTGTTGAAGACTCTTGGAAGACTTGTGGTTTGTGCAGATAAGCTTAAGTTAAAACAAAAACAAGAACAGTATCACTCAATGCTTTATGACTTTTTTGAATCTTAGATTCGAAAAGTTTTAAGCAATAGGAATATATTTGATAAAACGAAGTTCTTTTTTTCTGCTTATTCTCACTTTCCTTCTTTTTGGAGGAAATCTTAAAGCTCAAGGTGATCTTGAACTTCTCGATCAATCTGATGCTGAATTTTTAAAAAGTACTGATACTGAAGAAGATGAAGCAAAAGCGAAAAAGAAGACCAACTCTTCACCTAACACGAATACCGTTCCAGGAATTGATCCAAGTGATATCGATGTCACGGAAACTGAAGAGGTTGATGAGCTTGAAGCCTTGAAAAGTGACATCGGCGACATTCTTATTGATGACCCTGAAATTAGTGAGGGTCTTGATAATGTTAAAGATGAGATTGCCAATGAAAAGAAGGTTAAAATCCAAGGTGATGTTCTCAATCTTAAAAACGCCAAAGAAGTGACTGCTAAAAGACCAAAAGAGAAAGGCCAAGAGATTAATGGGCAGGAGCCTGAGATTTTTGATGTTGGCGATGAAGAAAGAAAGCTTCTTGAAGTTTCAAAGTTTATTATTGATAAAATCCCTGAAAACGAATGGGATGATCTCGCCACTAAAGCAGAGCTTTCAAAATACGTCGTTCAGGAGGGTGATTGGCTTTGGAAGATTGCTCAAAGACTTTTTGGATCAGGGTTTTATTATTCGAAAATTTGGTCTCTAAACCCACAGATTACAAATCCCCATGAAATTGAGCCTGGAATGGTTCTCATTTTTGATACCGGTAGTTCTGATCGTCCCCCACAAGTTGCAGTTGGTGAGTTTAAAAGGCTCAAGCAAGGAGTTACCGGAGCTCAAGCACTTGGTCTTTTTGATTGGGAGCTTTATGGCGATGAGGTTGAGCCGCCTTGGTTTAAAGAAAGACAAAATCTCTTAAACGATGGAATCTTTTTTCAATATGCATCTGATGACACTTATGAAGATCTTGCTGATTTTTCAAAAGCAGCCCTTGAAAGGGAATATGAAAAGTATGAACCTCCCATTCGTGAAATCTTAATTGAAGAACCTAAGTTTACTCAGTTTGACGACACTGGTTTTGATAAGTCTTCAAGAGTGAGCTTCGATTTTAAAGAAGGTTTTTTTCTCAATACATTTGTTACGACAAATGTTGTTCAAGATTTAGGGCATGTGGCCCATATGAAAAAAGAAAGCGTCTTTGTCCATAAGTTTGATGAGATTTATGTGAAATTTGACGACAGTGTTAAAGTTAAGCCCGGAGATCGTTTTTCAGTCTACTCTATGGAAGGTAAGGTCTCTCATCCTATCTCTGATCGTACAGGTTTTAGATATACAATTACGGCTCAACTCAAAGTGATTAGACAGAAAGACCACCTTTGGGAATGTCTTGTTACAGAGTTAACAGGAATTGTGCAAAGAAAAGATCGTCTGACTGTCTTCACTCCCAAAATCAACCGAATCATTAAGACATTTAATAAAAGAATGATCGAAGCTGCTGTCATTGACTCTTATAACGACACTGCAAATGGTCTTTCATTTGGAGATGTGGTCTACCTTGATCGTGGTCGTGCGGATGGGGTTGAGATGGGCAATGTCTTTGAAGCTTATTCATTCATTGATCGTGGGACTGATAAAAAGATTACTCCTAACCCAACTTATAAAATTGGTGAGATCACGGTGATCAGCCTTTCAGATAATTTTTCAACAGGACTTATCACTAATAGTAAGCTTGAAATAGCCCTTGGTAACCTTGCAATTACTAAAACTGAAGAACAAGCGGCAAGGCTTGCTAAAGTTCAAAGAGGGAGTGAGCTTCAGTCTTTAAGAGATATGGAGGCCAAGAGTCTTGATGAGCTCGATGTGGAACTCAATCTTGATAACTATACGAGAGACCTTCTTGAAAAAGCTGATCAGATTCAACTTACAGAAGATGAACTTGAAGAGCTTGAAAGACAAGAACGAGAAAAATCAGTCATCAAGGAACATGAAAGAGATCTTCGTGAACTTGAGAGATTGGAAGCTGAAATTTCTGAAGCAGAGCAGAAACTTAGTGAAAAGCGCGTCGATGAAGACAAGTATCTTGAGCAACAGTCATTAGAAGAAATCGAGAAGGGGACAAAAGCGCCGAGCAAGGATGCTTTTGAGTCTCTTAACGAAATTGAAAATGAAATAGGGCGTAAATATTTAGACGAAGATATCAATGCCAAAGAAAATCCTTACGGTCTAACTGACTTTGACCTTGAAGAAATTGATGAATTGTTGAATACTGAATCCTTGTAGATCCCATTAAAAAACTATATTAAGGAAAACCTTAATAAATGAAGACGAATGGTAACGAAATTTCAGTTAGTTACCTTCACTCGAAAGACCTATGGGACTCATAAAGGGTAAAGATCAAATGAGCACTGCACAAGAGACCGAAAAAAAAGCAACCAAAAAGACAGCAAAGAAAACAGCAAAGAAAACAGCTAAAAAAACAGCAAAGAAAAAAACCGCCAAAAAAACGGCAAAAAAAACGGCGAAGAAGACAGCCAAAAAAACTGCGAAAAAGAAAGTAACAAAGAAAGCCGCTGCTAAAGACGATAGTAGTGAGAAAAAAGTGACAAAGAAGAAAACAGCTAAAATACCAGCAACTCCTTACAACCTCGTGATTGTGGAATCACCCTCAAAAGCAAAAACAATAAAAAAATATCTTGGTAAAGGTTATCAAGTTGTGGCCAGTAACGGACACATTAAAGATCTTCCAAAAAGTAAGCTTGGTGTTGATGTTAAGGAAGGCTTTGCTATTGACCTCGTTCCTATTACAGGAAAAAAAGATAAGATTCTTCGAATTCAAGAGCTCGCCAGTGCCGCTGATGAAATCTACCTTGCACCCGATATGGACCGTGAAGGAGAGGCAATCGCTCAGCACCTTGCTGAAGAAATTGGAAAAAAGAAAAAAATTCATCGAGTGGTTTTTAACGCCGTTACAAAAACAGCTGTCAAAGCTGCGATAGAGACGCCAACCACTCTTAATCAAAATATGGTGGACTCGCAAAAGACCAGAAGAGTTCTTGATCGTTTAGTGGGTTATAAAATTTCTCCGATTCTTTGGGATAAAGTTCAAAGAGGAATTTCAGCTGGGCGAGTGCAGTCTGTTTCGTTAAGACTCATTGTTGAAAGAGAAGATGAAGTAAAGGCCTTTGTTCCTGAGCAATGGTTTTCTATTCATGGAATGCTTGAAAAAGATCAAACTCCATTTGAGATTCGTTATTATGGCGATGATCCTAAGAAAAAGCGTGATCTTAATACTGAAGCCGAAGCAAAAGAAATTGTTAATAACGTAAAAGGGAAAGACTTTCTGATTAAGGAAGTTAAAAAAAGAGAAAGAAAGCAAAATCCAACTCCTCCTTTTACAACTTCAAAGCTTCAACAGGAAGCCGCTAATAAACTTGGCTTTACTGCAAAGAAGACCATGATGATCGCTCAGAAACTCTATGAAGGGATTCAGCTGACTGATCACGGAATGCAAGGTCTTATTACTTATATGAGAACCGACTCTGTGAGAACAGCTCCGGAAGCTCTTCAAGCAGTGAGAGAGTATATTGGCACAAAGTACGGAAAAGATTATTTACCGGAAAAAGAAAATTTCTATAAGAAAAAAGGAAGCAATAAGGTTCAAGATGCCCACGAGGCCATCAGACCTACCAATATGCTTTTTACTCCAGAAGAGGTTAAAGGCGATCTTGAAACAGATCAGTTAAAGCTTTACACGCTCATTTGGAATAAGTTTGTCGCAAGTCAGATGTCCCAGGCGATTATTGATCAAACTTCAGTTCTTATTCAATCAGAAGGACATTATTTTAAAGCCTCTGGTTCTATTATTAAATTTCCTGGTTTTCGAAAAATTTATCTTGAGGCCCTCGAAGAGAAGAGGTCTCAAAAAGGTGAGAACTTTGATGAGGATCAAAAAGTAAGTGATACTAAAGGTCTTTTACCGAATCTTTCAGAAAATGAATCAATGAAGGCCAAACAAGATCCTAAAGAAGAGGAACATTGGACTTCTCCACCGCCAAGATATAATGAAGCCTCTCTTGTTAAAGACCTTGAAGAGCAAGGTATTGGTCGACCTTCGACTTATGCTTCGATTATCTCAAATATTCAAGACCGTGGTTATGTTGAAAAAGACCAAAACCGATTTCTTCCAACTGAACTTGGGATGGTTGTCTGTCGAATGCTTGTGGAAAGTTTCTCGGAAATTATGGATGTGAAATTTACCGCTAGCGTTGAAGAACTTCTCGATAAAATCGAAGAAGGGGACATTAAGTGGAAGAAAGTTTTATCTGACTTCTGGAGCGGCTTTGAGCAAACACTCGAAAGAGCGAAAGAAGAGATGAAAAATCTCAAAAAGCAACTTATTCCAACCGGGATGAATTGTCTTAAATGCTCTGATGGTGAATATATGATTAAGTGGGGAAGGAACGGACAGTTCTTTGCCTGTTCAAACTATCCGGATTGTAATTCAACTCAGGACTTTAAAAGAAAAGCTGATGGCGGTTATGAAATTCTTCCAAAAAATTGGTTTCATGATCCTTGCCCAACATGTGGGAAGAGGCTTGAGGTAAAAACTGGAAAATATGGTAGGTTTGTTCGTTGTGAGGATTATCCTCAATGTGAAACCACTCTTCCTTATACGTTACCGATTACTTGCCCAGAGTGTAAGACTGGGAAGTTTGCTGAGAAGAAAAGCCGTTACGGGAAGTTCTTCTATGGCTGTACACATTATCCTGAATGTGAAAATGCTCTTTGGTCTAAGCCTTATGAGCATGATTGTGTTTCTTGTGGATATCCGATTATGACTTTCAGGCAGACAAAGCGCGAGGGAAAACAGCTGCAATGTCCAAAATGTAAGCATAAGGTTGATTGGGAAGACACAAGCTACGGTAAAGAAGAAGCTAAGCGTGAGGCTGAGATAGAAGCCCAAAACCGTGAAACTGCAAGTTAGTTATGCTGACAAAATTCTTTTATGCATTAAGATCATCAAAGGGGCCTCAAACTCCTAAGGAAGCATTTGAACTTTGGCTTAAAGGCACAGCAATGGGAGTTGCCGATCTTATCCCTGGGGTTTCGGGTGGAACAATTGCTTTTATTCTTGGGATCTATGACCAACTTCTCACTGCCGTTTCCTCTATTAATAAAGAATTCTTTAAAAAAGTAAAAGAAGTTGGGTTTCTCGAGTCCTTAAGAGAACTTCATATTAAATTTCTCTTTTTTCTCATGCTTGGGATTTTCAGTTCAATGTTCACTCTTTCAAGAGTGATGCATTATCTTATTACTGAACAGGGAATTTATACGTGGAGTTTTTTCTTTGGGCTTATTCTTGCTTCGGTTCCACTTATTTGGTTTCAAACATCAGGAAGCGTTAAAGAAAAAGAAAGTCTTTCTCGTAAGATAATCTTTTTTATTTTTGGGGCGATCTTTGCTTATCTTGTAGTTGGCATGATCCCAGTAGAGACTCCGGACCAACCTTGGTTTATTTATATCTGTGGGATTATTGGGATTACCGCGATGATCCTTCCTGGAATTAGTGGGTCATTTTTACTTTTGATGCTTGGAAAGTATGAGATGATCACTGGCGCATTAAAGAATCCTTTTCTTAAAGACAATGTTGGAACCTTAAGTGTTTTTAGTCTTGGCGCTTTAACTGGTCTTTTAGTTTTCTCAAAGTTTTTAAAATATCTCTTGGAGAGATTTAATCTCGCGACCATGGCCTTTCTTAATGGGGTTCTTTTAGGTTCTCTGCGAAAGGTCTGGCCATGGAAGGAAGTTCTTGAAACAAAAGTCATCCGCGGCAAAGTCAGAATCTTAAAAGAGGTCAACGTTTTACCAGATTTCGATCAACAACTTATGATTGCCATTGTTTGTTTTTTCTTTGGTTTATCGGTGATTTATTTATTAGAGAAGAAAGGATCTCGTGATTAGTTTTATCGATTAGATCCTAATCAAAGATCCCCTGTAAGATACGTCGAATAATGTTGGAAAGCTTTCTTGCTTCAGCAAGCTCTTCTTGAAGTTTTTCATGCTCAATTTGCTCTTTTATCTCTTGGTCATACTGATCGAGAAGCTCCGATGGAACTTTTTCTCTGACAACTTTATCAAGGCCTCTATCAGAAACTTCAGAGATTTTGTCACCTCTTTTAAGTTTTACGGTTTCTTCACCTTTGACAAAGTTGACCTCGCCTTCAATCACCGCAAGACTGTAAGCATCTTCATTACGGTCGACTTTAATCAGAGAGTTTTTACCTGAAACTTTGAAGGTATTTTTTCCAAGCTTAATGTTTTTAATAGCCTTGAGCTTATCAGGGGGAGTGGTGGAAACAGTGACACTTCCTTTAGAAAGCTGAAGGTTAATGTTTTCAACTCGCTTCTTACTCACAATATCATTTTTGTTAAATTTGAAATTGAGTTTAAGAAGAGTGTCTTGATCCTGATGAATTGCTGTTCCATCAATGAGCAAATAGGCTACTTTTGAGTTCATGGAACTAAAGACCATACTATTGGTCCTTACGAAGTCTCCTTCGCTTAAGTTGTACCAGTTCACAGAGCCTGGATATTTAATGCGGACGTTACCATCTTTAATCTTAACGACACCAATTGTTCCTTTTTTTGGCGGGGGTGTTAGGAACAATGATTCGAAATTTAAGATTACGATGACAACTCCAACGATTGTAAGACCAAGCGTAGACTTTAGGACAATACCTAAAGATGAGGACTTCTTTGACTCCTCAGCTTGGGCCTTTGAATCTTTTGCCACCAATTTTCCTTTTTATACCTAATCCGTATAATGATATTAATTCTATTATAGAGCCAAACCCTTTAAAGTACTATGAAATTTTTTATTCCTCTTCGTTTAAAATTCTTGCTACTTGTTTTTGTGACATTTTCAGTCGCTGTCTACATTCTGACGAACGTATCAAGAAATCTGTACCTAAATGATAAGGAGTCCTACATCTTTGAAGATATGCTAACCTCTGTAGAGAACGACAGCAATTTTCTTGAAGCCTATATAGAGTCCAAGACCATTATTACTCGGGCGATGTTCAGTAATGCCATTATTAAAAAATCAGAATCTCAGGATACTCAAATCAAATTTCCTCGAGAGTTTTTTCTCGATAATCCTGCTTTTATCGACTATACAATGTATCGCTATGGAAATAAAGAATATTTCCAGATCGAAAAAGTCAGAAATATGGGAATCAAGGAAATGTTTCCCGAGAGTACCGATCTTTTTAAAATAAAAATAAAGGGCAACAAAACTTTAAAGAACGTCATCACTGATAGAATTGTGGTGAATGTTGGCCAAGCGAAGGATGGTTCTCCCCAGCTTAAAATTGCTTTTTTCGATCTTAATACCCGGGTCGTTGGCCTTTTTCGTTTTGCCTTAAATATTCCTCTTTCTCGTATTAATACGAGTTCAAGCTATACGAAAGTTTTGCTCGGTAAAAGCAACCAAACATTATTTTCAAGTGACGATGAGCTGTTTTCTAAAGGCGATGATACATTCAAGGCGAATTTTAATAAGCTTCTTGGTATTGTCGAAAATTCAAGATCAAACTCAGGGGTTAAAACTTCAAAGTCGAGCCTTGGAACAGTTCTTTTTGCCTATAAAAAGAATCCGGACTTAGGAACGAAGTACTTCTCCATCGTAAGAAAAGTCGATGCTTTTGCTGGGGCACAGGTCCTGGTGGTCAAAATGGTGAAAAACTCAGTGATCGTTTTTATCATCATTCTTTTTGCAGTATTCTTTTCATCTAAAGGTCTTACAAGTTCTATTCAAAGTCTTATCGTTGCTGCAAAAGAAGCGAGTAAGGGAAATTATCAATCCACAATTGATTTAAAGTCTGGTGATGAAATGAGTATTCTTGTGAATAGTTTCAACGCCATGATTACTAAGATTCAAGGTTATACTGAACAGCTTGAAGAATATAATAAAACTCTTGAAGCTCAAGTAGAGGAGAGGACAAGAGATTTAAAAGTTTCAAACGACTTTATTAACGCTATGATTAACTCTCTTGATCAGGGTCTTTTTGTTTTTAGCCGTAAAGGCCGAATCCTTCCTATTTACACTAAAGCTTGTGAATTCTTTTTTGGAACTGCTCTTAATAAGAAAAAAATTGATCAGATCCTCCCAATAAATGATGGAGCAGAATTCTCATTGTGGATCAAGTCGTTGTTTGAGGAAAAAATTCCGTTTGATAGTATTGCTCAGCTAGGGCCAAATCACATTATGCCTTTTGGGGATGATGTTGACTCAGAAGAGTTTCTTTATGTCACTTTTAACTATTATCCCATGCGAGATGAAGAAGAGAAGATTCAGTATATTGTCGTCGTTGCTACCGATAAAACTGTGGAGTATCGTTCAGAGAAACGATTTGAAAAGCAAAAGGGCTATGTTGAAAGAATTAGTAAAATGATTAAAAACAAAACTCAGTTCATCACTTTCTTAAGCGAAGCAAAGCTTAACTTCAAGAAGGCCAGAGAGTACTTTGATGATGGAGAAAATGTCTTTAATTATGATGGGCTCATGCGAATATTTCATAGTCTTAAAGGTATTGCGGGCCAATATGCAGTGAAAGACCTTGCTGATTATGTTCATGAATGCGAAACCAATCTCTCTCCTTATGGACAGTTAGGTCCAGATGAAAGAAAGAAGTTTCTTCCCAATCTCATTAATAACGTTGAAGAGATGGAAGAGATTCTCCAAAATACCATCAGACAATCCGTAGACTTTCTTGGTGAAAGTGCCGTGGATGGAAAAGTAAGAGAAGAGATTAAAAGAGAGACTCTTTACGAGTTTAAAGCCCTTATGTCGAAGTCTGAGATTGATCCTGATGTTCAAATGAACTTTTCAAATACCTTCCTTCGAAAGCCTATTAAAACCTATTTTAAAGTGTATGAAGACCTGGTGGATGAACTTGGCAAACAACTTGAAAAAGATATTAATCCCATCGTTTATAAAGATGGTGAACTGCCAGTTGATCTTGAGTACTATTCAGAATTTTTTAGTAATTGTGTTCACGTCTTTAGAAACATTATGGACCATGGGATTGAGCTTCCTATGGTGCGAGAAAGAAGAGAAAAGAGCCCAGCAGGAACGATCACTATTAGTTTTAACCGAGATGATGTGAAAAAGAGACTCGGAATTCAAATCTCTGATGATGGCGCCGGTATTGATCCTGAGAAGATTCGACAGAAACTTAAAGAGAAGGGCTATCCTGAAAATGTCATTAATGAGGCTGATGACAAAGTTATTGAGCATATTTTTGATCCAGATTTCAGTACGCGTTCAGAAGTAACCGACGTCTCTGGTCGAGGGGTTGGGATGGACTCTGTACGAAGTGTTGTGATTGAGCTAGGTGGTCAGGTAAATGTTGTCTCTGAAAAAGGTAAAGGAACCTCATTTATGATCGATTTACCTTATGTTTAAACTCAGGTTCTTTCTTTTCACCCCATATTTATGACAGTTTTTTCCACTTCAGGTTTTGAATCTCTATACCGTGATATTTTATTAGGGTATGAAAGTGCGCGTATTTCTTACATTCTTGAGTCTTGTTGCTTTTTCGCTGAAAGCTCATGGCAAAATGGGCTTTAATAGCCACCAAATCTCTTTTAGTACGGGGACAGTTTCGACCTCTTATACAGAGAAGGTATCGGAGTTAGAGGGCTCTACAGCAGAGCCTGATTCCAACACAGCAACAACTCTTCCTTTTGATATAACTTATGAGTTTTTTACTGGGCAGTCACGTTCGTATTTTGTCAAAGGGCTTGTTCCAATGATCTCCCCAGGCGAGGAGACTTTTTTCACTGTGAGTGGGGGAATCAATTTTTATATTAAATCATTGAGTTCAATTGGTGTTTTTAAAAGTTCTGAGATCGAGTTAAAAATTGTTCCTAAGTGGAGATATTTTTGGGGAATCAACGCAGGGATTGGGACTTTGACGTATACCACTCAAACTTCAAAAGAACTTGATCAGACCTTTGAAGTGGGTCTTCACGGAGGGCTTATTTATAATCTTAGTTCTAAGTGGGGAGTGCGAGCTGAAGGCTCTTACAATATGGGAACAGGGATTAAAGTCGCTTCTACAACAACAATGAAAATCTTGCTTGGGGCAAGTTATTATCTTGAGTAGGTGAATAAGGTGCACGAGATGAAAATGAAGTCATTATTATGTTTGATCGGGATGTTATTCTTAGTCGACTCTGCTCTTGCAGACAAGGTCAAGATTGAATCTGATCCGAGTGAGGCGGAAGTCTTTGTTCGAGAACTTGGACAGATGAGTTATAAGAAAATTGGAAAAACTCCTCTTGAAACATCTTTTAAAGAACTCAAAACTTACTTTGTAAAGAGTAGCGTATTTCTTGTTGAGGTAAGACAAAAAGGTTTTAATCCATACCGTGTTACAGTGAATGACATTAGTGGTGCTGAG
>JBMYPC010000069.1:0-15890 GCA_049599895.1 Bacteriovoracaceae bacterium
TGTGGAAACCTAAGTGGGAGATTAAGTCAGGTTGGTTGATCACCAGTGGGTTTGAATTTGGATTTTAATTGAAATAAGGCCATAAGCTCTATGATATTATCACAAAAACTTATAAGGAAGCACTAAAGGTTTGCTTCTTCAGAGTCTGACTCAAAGTATGAGTTAATTTTATCGTCAATACTCTCTTTCTCATGACCTGATGTTAAAGAGATTTCTCTTGAAAGAAGATCACGACACTGATTAAGCATCTGCTTTTCACCAAAACTTAAGCTTTTCTGTCCCTTAAGGAGAAAAAGTGCTCTTAACACATCGGCAATCTCGAGCAATGAGCCCGTTTTAACCTTGGCCATGTATTCACGATGCCTTCTATTCCATGGGCTATTATCAACTTTTACATCATGATCATTGAGAAGTTTATAGACTTCATCAATATCATCAGTTTCAACTAATGCTCTAATCCCTGTGGTTGAATTTGTTGGAACCATGACTGTCATGCCATTTGAAACTGTCTTTAGGATATAAAACGAAAGTTCTTCTCCACCAATTTCTCGACTTTCGATATCGCAGACTTGGGCCACGCCATGCCCTGGACAGACTGCGTATTCACCAATTTCAAATTTTTTTAATTCTTCTTGCAACATCTAGTCTAAGCTCCCTATGAGATCAATGGACATTGCAGTCCACACCTCAATCTACCGCATTGCATTACCAGCTTCAATCGGATTGTAATTATTACGTGGGGTATTGAAATCTTAACATTGAGATTTCAAATACTTAGATAAGACTTTAGGGCTAATTCTTAGTGGTGCTTCTTCCAACACTCGGTAATTCTCTTCAAGAAGTCAGGAGCTTTCCAAGGTTTGATACAGTAATTATCAACTCCAGCTTCAATCGCTTGAAGAACTTTAGCGGCTTCGTTTTCTGTGGTTAAAAGCATAAAGGGAATCCCTTTAAAGCTATCAAACTTTTTAACCCATTTCAGAAGCTCAATTCCATTACCACCAGGCATGTTCCAGTCACAAATAATAAATTCGATTGGCTCCCCAGCTTCACTTTGCTTCATAAGCACATCTTTAGCTTCAGCAACTGTATCCGAATCAAAATATTGTCCGTCTAATGCCAACTCGTCTAATGTCGACTTGACTGCTTGTCGAATTGTTTCAAAGTCATCAACGATTAAAAATCTCTTTCCTATAGGTATCATAACCTTGCACCTTTATGAGTTAAGCTTATACGATTTTGCATTATACTTTAACCAAGTTGATTGAATTTTCGCATTTAAATCTTCAGGAGTCCAGGGTTTCGCGAGGTATTCAGTAGCCCCACTTTCTATGGCCTTTAAGATTTGTTTCGGTTCAGAGTTCGCTGTAATCATAATAAAAGGGATATTACTAAAACGCCTCTGCCCTTTAAGGTATTCTAAAAACTCTATTCCAGACTCATCTGGCATATTCCAATCACTTAAAATAATACTGACTGATTTTTTTGAAAGATGTTCCTTGGCTTCTGATACTGATGAAGCCGTAATCAAGTCTCCGGTAAAACCAGAAGCTTTAAGGACTTTAACAACTTCTTTCAGAGCTGCAATGCTGTCATCAACAATGAGAAAGCTCAAAGTCTTTGGCATCTTCGACTCTGTCTTAATTCCAATTGAAGGTTGTGTTTGTAACTTTCTGGCCTTCGTGGTTGTCTTTGAAGCAATATCCTCAGAGCCATTGATATAATGCCTTTCATAGGCATTTTGAAACTTCTCAACGAAATCTTGAACATCAATGGGCTTAGTAGAATATCCACTCGCACCTTCTTCAATGGCCTCAAGCATTCTTGAAACGTCGTCTTCTGTTGTGACCATCAAAACCGGAGTGTCTTTAAATTTATCAATCTTTCTTATGGTCTTTAGAAAGTTAAGACCAATTCCATCTGGCAAGTTCCAATCAAGAACAAAGAAGCCGATATTTTCTTTATTAATAATATCTTCTCCGCCTTTGATCGTTTCTGCTTCATAAACGTTTAGAAAACCAAGGGCGTGAATTATTTTTCGTTCTGTTTTTCGGATTGTCTCAGAATCATCGAGTATAAGGACTTTGAGGTCCTTATTCATCTTAATTCGAAGTTTGATCTTTACCATCTAAAGTTTGTTTCCTCTATCTAGAAAGAGAATTAGAAACGATCAACAATCTCATTCTTTTCAAAAAAGTATGAGATTTCTCTTTCAGCTGAAGCAGCTGAGTCACTTCCATGAACAGCATTGGCCTCAATTGATTTTGCATAGAGCTTTCTTAGAGTCCCCTCTGCAGCTTCTTCTGGATTTGTTGCTCCCATGATCTCTCTGTTTCTATCCACAGCATTCTCACCTTCAAGAACCATTAAAAGTACTGGCCCTGAAGTCATAAAAGTCACAAGTGAACCAAAGAATGGCCTTTCTTTATGTTCGATATAGAAACCTTCTGCTTTTTCTTTTGTAAGCTTAACTAGTTTTGCAGCAGCAATTCTGAGCCCCTCTTTTTCAAAACAGCCCATGATATTTCCAATGTTATTATCTTCTACTGCGTTTGGTTTAATAATACTAAATGTCTTTTCCATTACTTTCTCCTAAAAATTATCTCGCATTTAAGCTTTTAAAACTTCTTCTACTTTTTGTCCTAGCTCGGCAGGAGATCTTGCAATCGTCACTCCACACTCCTCTAGAATTCTAAACTTCGCTTGCGCTGTATCATCTCCACCTGAAATAATCGCTCCAGCGTGCCCCATTCTCTTACCTGGAGGCGCTGAAGCACCGGCAATAAATGAAACAACAGGTTTACTCATATTCTTTTGGATCCATCTTGCAGCATCTGTTTCAGCTGAGCCACCAATCTCACCAATCATAATTACGGCTTCTGTATCTGGATCTGCTTCGAACAACTTAAGGACATCAATAAAATTTGTCCCGTTAACGGGATCTCCACCAATCCCGACACATGTACTTTGTCCAATTTCTCTTTGAGTTAATTGAAAAACAGCTTCATAAGTCAAAGTCCCTGAACGAGAGACAACACCGACTTTACCTGGCATATGAATATGTCCTGGCATAATTCCAATTTTACACTCTCCTGGAGTGATAACCCCCGGACAGTTTGGACCAATCAGTCTTGAATCTGATCCCTGAAGAGCAGTTTTCACTCTTACCATATCAACAATAGGAATTCCTTCAGTAATTGCGATGATAAGTGGGATTCCAGCATCAATACATTCTAAAATTGCATCAGCTGCAAACGGAGGTGGAACAAAGATCATTGCAGCGTTGGCGCCAGTCTTTAATACAGCTTCTGAAGTTGTATTAAAAACGGGAAAGCCTTCATGCATTTGCCCACCTTTACCTGGGGTTACACCACCAACAAACTGTGTTCCATAATCCATTGACTGAAGACTATGAAAAGTTCCTTGTTTTCCTGTGTAACCAATGGTGATGAGCTTTGTGTCTCTATTTACTAAAATGGCCATATTGTATTCTCCTAACTTGGACTTCTTTTTTAATTTGCATTTTCAAACTTAAGCTTTAGTACACTCAACGACTTTCTTTGCAGCATCTGCAAGATCTTCAGCTGCAATGATTTCAAGATCTGAATCGTTGAGAATTTTCTTTCCTAAAGCAACATTTGTCCCTTCAAGTCTCACAACAAGTGGAACTGAAATACCAAGAGACTTCGCTGCGGCGATAACACCTTCAGCGATAATGTCACATTTCATAATCCCACCAAAGATATTCACTAAGATTGCTTTGACATTGTCATCGGAAAGAATAATTGAAAAAGCTTTCTCAACAGCTTCTTTTGTCGCAGAACCACCGACATCTAAAAAGTTCGCTGGCTCTCCCCCATAAAGCTTAATAATGTCCATAGTTCCCATCGCAAGACCGGCACCATTAACAAGGCAACCAATGTTTCCATCAAGACTGATATAAGAAAGTCCATATTCGCTGGCTTCAAGTTCTTTTTCAGACTCTTCATTAGGGTCTCTCAAAGCTTCAATTTCAGGATGTCTAAAAAGTCCGTTATCATCAAAATTTAATTTCGCGTCTAACGCTAAAACATCACCAGCCTTTGTTAAAACCAGAGGGTTAATCTCTGCAATTGTACAATCAGACTGAACGTAGAGTTCATAAAGACCTTTAAAAAATGCTGAAGCTTTTTTTACGAGATCTTTGTCTTTAATACCAATTCCATAAGCAAGCTTTCTTCCAATAAAGGGAGTAAACCCTGTGGCTGGATCAATTGCGACTTTGATAATTTTCTCAGGTGTCTCGGCTGCGACTTTTTCAATTTCAACCCCACCTTCACTTGAAGCCATTAAGGTAATCTTTCCAGTCCCTCTATCGAGAACAACACCAACATAATATTCGTGTTCAATCTCACAACCTTCCTCAACAAGAAGAGTCTTTACTTCTTTACCCTCAGGACCTGTTTGATGAGTCACTAAAGTTTTTCCCAAGATATCTGCTGCATGGGCCTTCACTTCATCAAGAGACTTAGCGAGTTTTACACCACCAGCTTTTCCTCTTCCCCCTGCATGAATTTGAGCTTTGACAACCCAAACAGAACCACCTAATTCTTCAGCACCTTTCACTGCTTCATCAACTGATTTTGCTACTTTTCCGTTTAAAACAGGAATCCCAAATTTACGAAAAAGATCTTTTGCCTGATACTCGTGGACATTCATTCCTTAACTCTCCTAATTAGATGGATAAGATAGTAACCTTAATAAAAAAATATTTATTCATCATACAACAATTCATCTAAATGAGCAGAGAAAACCTCTTCCTTACCCTTTTAGAAAAACTGAGAGAAACACAATCTTTTCATTAACTTGCCCCATATTAAAGAGCCTACAGACATTATTCTAGGAACAACGCTTCATTTAATTTTTAAACTTTTGATGCTTTAATCATTAGGGACTACAGACATTAAGCGTTAAAAGGAATCTCCGATGGTTAAATCATATCTCTTACAGCCTGCCTACTTCCGTCTCGACGGTGGGGCTATGTATGGAATCATCCCTAAACCCCTATGGAATAAGAAGCATCCGAGTGATGAACTCAACAGAATTGATCTTGCCCTGAGACTATGGGTGATCAAAACAAAAGACCGAGTAATTTGCATTGATACAGGTATCGGAGACTATCACTCAGAGAAATTTATTCATCAATTTGACATACGTGGCCCAAGTGATCCTTTGACCCATGCATTATCTGAAATCAATTTAAAAAAAGAAGACATCACTGATTTGGTCCTCTCCCACCTTCATTTTGACCACGTAGGGGGACTTACAGAAATAAAAAATGAAAAGCCAATCTGCGCTTTTCCAAATGCGACAATCCATCTGCATAAAGACCATTACGATTATTCATTAAAGGCCTCTCTCAAAGATTCTGGAAGCTTTCATAAAGAAAACTATCAACCGATTATTGAAAGCTTTAAACAAAACCAAAAACTGGCGTGGCTTCAAGGAGACCAAGGAATCATTTTAGAGGATAATGATTATAAGCTCCAATTTAGAATTTCTCATGGGCATACCCCATTTCTTGTTCATCCCTATGATGAATTTTTTATTTATTTAGCGGACATTATTCCAACATCACACCATATTCACATTCCGTGGATCATGGCCTACGACATTGAGCCCACCAAGACTGCAAAGTACAAACAAGATATTCTCGATTTTGTCATTGAAAAAGATCTAACGGTTATCTTTGAACATGACCCAGACTATTGGGGTTCCAAAGTGATGAAAAACGAAAAGAACAAATACATAGCGAAAGCTCCGTTCGATGCTGACCGCTTCTCCGTCATAAAAATCTAAATCTTTGAGATTTCTTTTTGTAGTTCGGAAATACGATTTTTAATTTTTTCTTGAAGAGGCTTAAGTCGGTCAACAGCCGATTCTCTTAACTGATTTTTAAGCTTACGATTCACTCTTTTATAGCGCTTAAAAAGAGAGTTCAGGGCCACGACATTATTTCCAAACGACTTTTGCATCGAAGTAAGTTCTGATAGCCGTCTCTTTTGATCTTTGGTCTTAAGAAATGAGTCATCTAATAGAAAAGTTTGGGTATCAATAGACAATGTCTGAAAGACCGGAGCAATTGAGCGGGCATAATCTCTGTTAAATTGTTTGCTAGCAGAGGTTAGACTTTTTGCATCTAATGACTTGGAAAAAAGATTATAAACTTCAGTAGTAAGAGTCTGAAAAGTTCTCCATTTCTGCATTTCTATAATTAATGGCCTACTGGCCTCTAGGCGCAAGGACTCTTTGAATTCATGAAGTTTCGTATTGAACTCATCTCCAGATTTTTTCATATACCTGAGAGTTGTTTTAATCTTGTGTTCAAATTTAAACTTATTAAAGGGAGGAGATTCCTTTAAAGGAGTGTTTTCATTAATCCATCGATAAAACCCTACTCTGGGCCCTTCAAGAACAAGTCTTCCTTCAACCTCGTATTCGCCATCAACTAGTAGATCACCTCTTGTGAGCTCTAGGTTTGAAATTTTCCCAACATTATTTTTAAGACGACCTCGCCCCTTTGCTGCAATTTCTTGTTTTGAAAGGACACGCCCGGTAATTGACTTTAAAGTGATCTCCAAAGAGCCGGGTTCATCGACGTTTGTCGAAAACCAAAGACTTCTCAGACCTTTATCAGGAGCAATTGCAAAACGAAAACTTTTCTTATTACCAAGTAACGCCACCTTTAGAGTTCGAGCATCAGATTGCTTTAAATGAGTAAGAGGTGGAATTTTCTTCTGCTTAAAAGCAAACTGTGTCACTCCAAATGCTGCTAAAGCAATAAAGAAGAAAATGACGGCAAATTTGCGGATTGTATAAGAAAGGCTCTTTGGGCGCTCTATGAATTCATCAAGCTCATCTTGGGCTTGATCTTCAATTTCTTGAGATTCTTCTGAGAGTTCGCTCTGAGCGAGCTCAGCTTCAGTATTGTTATCAATCACCTCAGAGGACTCTAAATTTTGATCATCTACTATCCACAGATCATCCTCATCATTCTCTCGGTTTTGATTTAAAACCTGAGTTTGTTGAACTAAATCCATACTAGGACTACTGCTAGTTTGAACCTCGTTAAGCTTTGACTCCACTGATCGAAATTTCTCTTCAATATCATGGTACTGATCTTCAGAAGAAGAGCTCTCTTGCTCAGGCAAGCGAGGAAAGTCTGAAACATCTTTATCAGTGTTCTCAGGCAAAGGAGGTAAATCAGTTGGAGTGGCCACATCATCAGGTAAGACACTTACACTCAATTCAGGATGAGCAATAAGTGGTTGCCAAGAATCATCTCCCTCTCGACAGACAGGAGTTCCTGTAGAAATTTCTCCTCTATCAAACTTCTCTTTAATTTGATCGGAGCTAAATGGGCCAGTGTGATGGTTCTCTTTAAAGAGAAACCAAATCTTTTGTTTCATTACCTTATATATTATATCTTTTAGCATTGCTTGACAAAAACAAGCAGTGCTAGACTCTGGCCATGAACAGTTTCTCACATCTCAACAGTCGAGCTCAAAAAAAACTAAAATCGAAATTTATTAATGGTGAAGCAATTGTAAGCAAACCTGCTAAGGCGATTTTGACCTCATCAAATGACCTTGGAGTTGCACTCAATGGCGGAAGAATAGGAAGCCTCTATGGACCAAAGGCCATCATGAATCAGTTAGGAAATTTGATTGCTCCTAAGGACATTGAGAAAGTGCATGTTTTTGAAAGCATCAACTCAGATAAAAACTACTCTTATGAAGAGTTTAACCAAATGCAAGAGGACCAAATTGATTTTTACAACGACCTCTTTAAAAGGTTAGAGTTTCCCGAAAAGCTCATTCATCTTGGCTCAGGGCATGATCAAATTTATCCTCTCTTAAGCTCAATTGGTCATATCCAAAAACCTAAGTGGAAAAGAGTTGTTCTTATTAACCTTGATGCCCACCTCGACACCCGAACAGATTCTCATTTTCATTCCGGGACTCCATTTCGCCAATGGTTTCATGAAAGAAAGAAAAGCCAAGCTGTGAAAATTCCCACGATTTTTTACCAAGTAGGAATTAACTCTTACGCCAATGATTCATCTAATTATGAAAACTATCCTAATCAAGACGAAAACTTTGAATCAAAAATTCTCCCTATAAATGAAATCGATCCGAATAACTATCAAAGTGAAAAGAACACCGTACTCCACAATCTTTTAAATAGTCTTAATAAAGATGATCTTCTTTATATAAGCCTTGATTGCGATGCACTTTGTTCTTATCAGTTTCAAGCTGTCAGTGCCCCTAATCACGAAGGACTGACTCTCGAGTGGCTTAGTGAACTTCTCGAAGCTGCAAATAATAAGAGCCTCGCCAATCAAATTTTTGGACTTTATGAATACAATCCTAAGTATGACGACCTTTCGTGTCATAACGCTCGTAACTTAACGCCACTCATCTTAAAGATGCTTTAGAAAAGATGCTTTAAAAGCTTAAGTTCCAATTAATTTTTTTTTGAAGACTTTAGAAACAAAAAAGCCCGCGTTTTGCAGCGGGCTTCTTCGAGAGACATTCGACGGAGAAGAAAAAATTCCTTTCTTTCAAACTCCTACACACACGTTAATTATATATACAAAGATCGTGCCAACTTTTGCTTCAATAAAAATAGGCTTTAGAGACGACCGCCTGTCAAAAAACAGTCATGCGCGCCGCTCAGGCGTCAGATTTTTGTTCAAAGTAATCCTTGAGCTTCATGTAGGCCAAATCCACGGCCTCTTGTTCGTCTCTTTCTGAGACAAAACCTATATGTTGGTAGATCTTTCTATTACGTTTAAAGACGATGTCGATTTGAACTTGATAATCTTTATCCGTTTGATAGACTGAAAAACGTCCTTCAAGGTCGTGATTATTTTCGAATTTGATAAAAAAAAGTTTTTCTGTCAGCATTATTTTTGGAGCATTAAATATATGAAAAAACTAGCCTTTATTACCCTATTAATTTTTGGATTACAAACAAGTCTGGCTTCTGCAAAGTGCGTCAAGATATCAGACAAGGACATTATGTTTAATTGGATTGCCTTTAAAACTCCGAAAAAAGATGGAGTCAAAGGAAGTTTTAAGGATTTTGGTTTAAAGAAGCCAGAAACTGCACCAACAATTGACGCCTATATTGGGCAAACAACTTTTGATATTGACATCAAGTCAGTCACGACAAAAAACCTGGCCAGAGATAGAAAACTTGCGAAACATTTTTTTGAGTTCATGGGCGGTAACAAAATCAAGGGCGAATTCCTTTCTCTTAAAAAGAAAGTCCTCAAAACTAAAATCACCATGAATAATAAAACTCTTGAAGTCCCTCTAAAAGTTGAGAGAAATAAACAAACATTAAAGGCCACTGGCACTATTGATGTTTTTGACTTTGCTCTGAACAATCAGCTTAGCGCTATTAACAAGGCCTGCTATAAGCTTCATGAAGGTAAAACTTGGAATGTTGTCGATCTTGAAGTTTTCTTAAAGTTTCAGGACTGCTAATTTAAAGCCTACTCCTTTATTCCTTACTTATTCGTTCTTTAAAACCTAAGAAAAGTACTACTTTTCTGGGTTTAACTGGGCTATCATTAAACAAATTAAATAATTGAAATAAGTAACATTTTTAAAGCCAAACGAAGTTTTATTGTTTGGCTATTCAAACTTTATGAACATCAGGAGTTCCTAAATGCTTTCAAGAGTTGCCTTTTACATGCAGACCTCTGTCATCAAAAAGCAGGTCATGGCCGTCACCGGTCTACTACTCACTGGTTTTCTGATCAGTCACATGATTGGAAACTGCCTAATCTTTGTCAGTGCCGATGCATTTAATCTGTATGCCCACACACTAACATCGAACCCTGCTATTTATTTAGCTGAGGCTATTCTCGCAGCGATCTTCTTAAGCCATATTGGACTTGGAATAAGTCTTAACATGCAAAATAAAGCAGCAAGGCCTAATCGTTATTATATGAAGCAACCCACAGGACAAGGGACAACTTTTGCTTCGAGCACGATGATTTACACAGGTATGGTTCTTCTTGTTTTTCTTATTTTTCACATCCTTCATTTAAAGTTTGGTCCCTATCACGAGACAACAGTTAACGGAGAAACAATTCGAGACCTTTTTAAAACCACTGTTGATTATTTTCAAAACCCTCTTGCCGTTGCTTGGTATATTTTTTCGATGGTTTGTATTGGCATCCATTTAAGTCATGGATTTTGGTCTGCGTTTCAGTCGCTTGGATTTAATCATCCAAAGTACAACTGCTTTTTAAAGTGTAAAGCTAAAGCAGTTGCCGTAATTATTTGCCTTGGGTTTTGCTCAATGCCAATTGCTATGTATTTAGGTTTCGTTTCTTAGAGGAGAATCAGATATGTCTTCAAATAAACTAAAAAGTAATGTTCCCGAGGGTCCCATTCAAGAGAAGTGGGATAACCATAAGTTCAATATGAAACTTGTGAACCCTGCTAATAAAAGAAAATTTAATATCATCATCGTAGGAACTGGTTTAGCTGGTGCTTCGGCTGGCGCCACACTTGCTGAACTTGGCTACAATGTTGATATTTTTTGTATCCAAGATTCACCGAGACGGGCCCACTCTATTGCGGCCCAAGGTGGGATCAACGCAGCTAAAAACTATCCTAACGATGGTGACTCTGTTTGGCGTCTTTTTTACGACACTGTAAAAGGTGGAGACTATAGAGCAAGAGAGGCCAATGTTTATAGACTCGCTCAAGTGGCCAACAACATTATTGACCAGGCCACAGCTCAAGGGGTTCCATTTGCAAGAGAATATGGTGGGACACTTTCAAACCGATCTTTTGGTGGAGCTCAAGTTTCAAGAACTTTTTATGCTCGTGGACAAACAGGACAACAGTTACTTATTGGTGCTTACCAATCACTAATGAAAGAGGCCAATAAAGGCAAAGTCAAAATTCACACTCGTAAAGAAATGGTTGAACTTGTCACAGTTGACGATAAAGCAAGAGGAATCATTACTCGTGACGTAATCACCGGTGAAATTCAAAGACACTCTGGTGATGCCGTCCTTCTTTGTACAGGTGGTTATGGGAATGTCTTTTTCCTTTCAACAAATGCCATGGCCTCAAATGGATCCGCAGCTTGGAAGGCCTATAAAAAAGGTGCTTTCTTTGGTAACCCTTGCTACACGCAAATCCACCCTACCTGTATCCCAGTTCACGGAGACGCTCAGTCAAAGCTCACTCTTATGTCTGAGTCTCTAAGAAACGACGGACGAGTTTGGGTCCCTAAAAACCAGGATGACAAAAGACCACCAAATGAAATCCCTGAACAGGACCGTGATTATTACCTTGAAAGAATCTACCCTTCATTTGGAAACCTCGTTCCCCGAGATGTTGCTTCAAGAAGAGCTAAAGAAGCCGTAGACTCTGGAAGAGGAGTTGGTCATACCGGAATCGCGGTTTATCTCGATTTTAGAGATGCTATTGAAAGAGATGGTGCTGAAACGATTAAGGCAAAATATGGAAACCTCTTTGATATGTACAACCGTATCACTGATGAAGATCCCTATACTGTTCCCATGAGAATCTATCCAGCCGTTCACTACACAATGGGTGGAATTTGGGTTGATTATAATCTTCAAACAACTGTTCCAGGATTGTTTGCTCTTGGTGAGGCGAACTTTTCTGATCACGGTGCAAACCGCCTTGGGGCTTCAGCTCTTATGCAAGGTCTGGCTGACGGTTATTTTGTCATTCCCTACACTCTTGGAAACTACCTTGCTACAGAGAAACCTGAACAATCAAGAGTTGATGTTAATCATCCAGAGTTTGAAGCAGCTGAAAAATCAGCTCAGGAAAGATTTGAGAAGCTCCTTAATATTAAAGGTTCAAAGTCAGTTGATACTTTTCACAAAGCTCTTGGAAAAATCATGTGGGAACATGTTGGAATGTCTCGTAAAAAAGATGGTCTTGAAAAAGCAATTACTGAAATTCAAAATCTTCGAAAAGAATTTTGGAATGATGTTAAAGTGACGGGTACAGATGTGGGTGTAAACGTAGAACTTGAAAAAGCCAATCGAGTCGCTGACTTTATCGAACTCGGTGAACTTATGGCCAGAGATGCTTTAAACCGAGAAGAAAGTTGCGGTGGACACTTTAGAGATGAACACCAAACAGAAGAAAATGAGGCCAGACGTGATGATGACAAATTTTCTCATGTCGCCGCTTGGGAATATAAAGGTGATGAAACTGCACCTGAAAGACACCAAGAAGAATTAACATTTGAATACTGTAAACCAACACAACGTTCTTACAAATAAAGGAAGCTAATATGAGTTCCAATAAAAATATGAAATTAAATTTAAAAATCTGGCGACAGAAGGACTCAAAGGCCAAAGGCCAAATGGAAGACTATCAACTTGATAACGTCTCTCCAGACAGCTCCTTTTTAGAAATGCTTGATCAATTAAACGAAGAACTAATCACAAAAGACGTCGACCCTGTGACTTTTGATCACGACTGTCGTGAAGGGATTTGTGGGATGTGCTCTCTTATGATCAATGGCCAAGCCCACGGACCTGAAAGAGAAACTACGACCTGCCAACTTCACATGAGAAGTTTTAATGATGGAGACACTATTATTATCGAGCCATGGCGATCAAAAGCGACTCCAGTATTAAAAGACTTAATGGTGAATCGTGATGCCTTTGATGAAATTATCAAATCTGGTGGTTATATTTCAGTTAATACTGGTAACGCCCAAGACGCCAATGTCCTTCCCATCTCAAAAGAAAATGCAGACCTTTCAATGGATGCTGCAGCCTGTATTGGTTGTGCTGCTTGCGTTGCAAGTTGTCCTAACGCTTCAGCGATGCTTTTTGTTTCAGCGAAGGTTTCTCAGCTTGAACTTCTTCCTCAGGGTGAGGTTGAAGCTGAAGACCGTGTGCAAAATATGGTGGCAAAAATGGATGAGCTTGGTTTTGGAAACTGTACGAACCATGCTGAGTGCGAGGCATCATGCCCTAAAGGTATTAAAATCTCGAATATTGCTCGCATGAATAGAAGTTTTCTTTCTGCGGCTGTAAAGGGAAGGAATACTCCTAACTCTTGATAACATCTGTAATTTAGACTTTCTGATTCATTATTCATAGTGCTAGGCTTTATTTGTAAATTTCAATTGGAGCCTAGCAATGAAGACCCTACTTATTCTTTTATCGACTCTTTTTATTTCAAACCAAGTTCTCTCTAGTACACCTGCAAGTGACAAAGTTCGCATTAAAGCAAGCTTTCACATACTCGCCTGTGACTTTGATCAATGCTTCGCTAAAATTGACTCTAAAGGCTTTAACTTTGATTTGAAAAAAACTTATGCCAAGGATGATTACTCGTTCTACCAAGGGAAATACATAAAAAAGCTCTATGTTCCAACAGGACACGAGGCCATTGTAAAAGCGAATCTTTCAAGAGCTCAAGAAAAAGGACAACCGGCCAAGTACTTTCTTGATATCAGTATTTTTTATGATGGCGAGTACAGACATCTTCCAAACTTCCAAGTTCAATTTACAAATCCAGACGATATTACTCGAACCGTCTTAAATGGTACCCCTAAATTTATTGATGGTAACGTCTATTTTCCTCAAGTAAAAATCAACGATAACCTTATCCCTGTTAATGAGATGCTTAAAGGTCAGGCCATTCAAAATAAAGTCAAAGAAATTCTTATCGAAAACTAGATCTGAAGTTTATCAAGACCTACCATGTATTCCTTAAATCGTGGTAGGTTGTACTTCTTTCTTAGGTGGGCAACAACCTTGTCTTTAGAGAGCTTAATACCCTTTTCTTGAGAATCAATGGCAAGATTCGACCACTCTTCAGCAATAATAAAAATGATGGAAAGTGGCGAAATATTCAACGAAATTTTATCGAAACCAACACCATTCTTTGAACCATGATGCTGTTTGATAATTGTATCTACACCTAGTGGAAATTTAGGATATTGTGAAACCAATCTGGCTGCATCAACAGCATGATTGAGAACAATAGAAACATTTTCTTCATCTAACCTCGCAGTATGAAGTTGTCCCATTGAATGGATACGGGCCAATTTATCATCCGCAAGAGTAATGTCGTGAAAGAAGGCCACAAAAGCAAGCTTGTTGACCTGATCTTGGTTTCCCCATTTGAGAACTTCAATGATTCTCGTTCCCACGATAGTCACAAGAAGGCACCGCTTATAGCGATAAGATGCCTCATTGTTCACAAGGTCTTCTAAAAGTTTATCAAGACTGGGGATTTGTCTAGAGAGTTTCTGCATCGAATTTATACTCGCCTGAGCAAGCTCTGCAGTATGGGCATCAATTCCAATTTTTGAAACAAGGTCACTCACAACATCAAAACTAATCTGAGTAAAAATGATTCGATCTTCCGTTGAAAGATTTTTCTTGTTGAGAGTACTGATCATAATTTCTGAAGTCATGTTCACAAACTTCAATCTGTCTAATGAGTGCACGTAGAGGTTGGGATCATCTGACTTTTTAATTGCGTTGAGTTCATCAACTGCAAAAGATTCATTTTTCTTAATCTCTTTATGATTTGCCCCATCTTTTCTAAAGATCGTCATCTCATATTTAATTTTTGGGAAAAACAGCTTTGCTGGAAAAACAAAGAACTCTTCAACTTCTAAGTCCAACATATCTTTAGCAGAGATGTTGAAAATTTTTGCAACGATTCTCACAAGTGCTCTCACATCTGTGAGGTTCTTTAGGGCCACAACATTTTCATATTCTTTTCTTAAAGATTCACCATCGAAAACAATTACGGGAGTTTTTTGATTTTGTTTATCAAGAAACTTAAGTATAGACTTCCCTGCAGCTGTTTTTCCAATATTTTTTTTAACAATAATACAGCCGATGTCTTTCTGTTTTTGAATTTCAAGATAGGCTTCTTTTAAATCCCGAACAACTTCACAGCTGCAATTAACATAAACCCGAAGATTTTCTTTATAGATATCGGAAAGAAAGTCATTATTGTCGAATATTAAAACTTTGTTTTCTTGCATTTGGACTATTACTGCCTAAACTTATTACAACTTTTCTCGTTTCCCTCAACACAACTTCTATAGGAATACTTGAGGCTTAATTTTTCATTTAAATCACTTGCAGACGTAAGTTTCAAATAGTAGCAGGCTTTAATTATCTTACCATGAACACAGGCTTTTCTTAAAAGATTTTGCCGTTTAAGTTTATCAGTAGAGCTTTGTGCTAATTCTAAACAACCGAGAAAATAGTTTTGGTCACACATTTTTTGATAGAGGTTTAAGGCCTCCTCCTTTTGATTTACCCTTTCAAGGTTCTTAGCATAATCTAAACAATTTTCAACCGGTTCTTTTAAACAGGCCCTTCTCGATGACTCAGTCTCCTTCAGTAGCTCAAGCTTCTGGCAGGCATACTTTGAACCAAGAGTGCAGCCACTATCGAGAGATTGTACCAAGGGCTTCTCTAATTCAGACCGAGAGGGGTCATTAATCATTTTAAAGTGACTTGCAATACTCGTATAAAAAACCTTTTCACAAGCAATATTAATCCCAATGTGGGTACAAAGATCATGCAATTGTTTTCGATCCATTTTATCGAGTTTTTTTGCAAGGCGTTTGCAGTTATTATCGACTTTGCACTGTTGAGTGGCATTGATCACATCATTCATCCCAGACTTCTCAAAAGAAAGTTTAAAGTCGGTTTGAAATTTAAGAAGGTTTCCCATAACCACTGACTGACAGGCACCTTGATCACCATTTTGACAAGCCAGCTTTAAATCATCTGTGCTCATTTGGTTGATACTATTTACATAAATGGCAACAGGTCCCATAAAAAGACAGAG
>JBMYPC010000070.1:0-15775 GCA_049599895.1 Bacteriovoracaceae bacterium
GGGGGGGGGGGGGGAATTATTCGCGGTAGAATTGGACTTGGTTTCTTCCGCCTTGTTTGGCCTTGTAAACTGCTGAGTCAGCTCTTTTAAAAAGGTCTGTTCCTGTGTTGACACCCATTCGGTAGTCGGCAACTCCAATTGAAGCTGTCACCGGAAGGAGGTTTCCTTCGTAGATAAATTGATTTGTCTCAAGAAGCTTTCTCAGTCGTTCGGCGATTTCAAAAGCTTGTTTGAGGTTTGTTGTTGGAAGAAGAATAACAAACTCCTCACCGCCGTAACGGGCAAAGATGTCTTGGTCGCGGACGCCGTGCTTTCTAATTAACTCAGCTCCTGCTTTAAGAACATAGTCACCTGCATCGTGGCCAAAGTTGTCATTGAGTTTTTTAAAATGATCGAGATCGAAAACGATTAGTGAAAGTGGGCTACCAGTGACTTTTGATTTTTTAACTTCAAGGTCGATTTTTTCGTTGAAGTAAGTCTTATTAAAGCAGCCAGTGTGCTTGTCTGTATTGGCCTCAAGACTTAGTTTGTCATAGGTCAGCCTTTCAGGGTCACCCTTAGGAAGATATTTTAAAGTCAGGCTTCCTACTTTAATAAGGTCACCTTTTTCTAACGAAGCAATGCCTTCAATTTTTTTATTGTTAAGATAAGTTCCGTTTTTTGATCCCGCATCTTGAAGACAATAAGATTCTTCACTGCCTTTGATGAGCTCAAAGTGGTTTCTTGAGATTCCTGCAAACTCGAGAGGGATCGTATTGTTAGCAGTTCTTCCAACTGAAACCTTTTCAAGTTCAAGATCAAAAAGAGTTCCGTTGAGATCTCCACCTACAACTAAAAGGGCTGCAGGTTTTTTTGAAGCTTCTTTCTCTGCTGTTTGAAGAGCTTCTTTAATGTCAGTTAAAAGAATTGTCGAATCGTCGCCGGCCATGGATCGTCTTTTAATTTACTCATTTGTTTGAGCAAAACGCTTAGTTAAACCACAAGCTTAAAAAGCTTTGTATAAGCCAAAATTTTATCTCTTGAGAGTCTTTTGCTCAATCCCTAAATTTAATACCTAAAAGATCGAGATACCTGACAGTTTTGCTCTAGCGATTAAGATTGGGCCAGAATCTCATAGGCATAGACTTTACCAAGTTCAACTCCAGGCTGATTAAAAGCATCAATATCGAGATATTCACCCATAAGAGCTGTAAGTGCTTCAAAAAACACAATAAGTTGACCCATATGGTAGGCATCTACCTGATCAATTTTAAGATTAATGAATGGCCTTTTGACTTCTTTCAAAGCCTTTTTTGTTCCATTCAGCTCAGCTTTCATAAGGTCCACAAGTGAGTGGTTTTTTAATTTCTCAAATGAAGGGAGATTGATTGTACTTTCAAGTTTAAAGTCATGCTTAAATTTTTCAACTTCAACAAGCATAAGGGCCTTGTCATAAGGTCCTTCCATAAAAAGTTGCATCTGGCTGTGCTGGTCTGTGGCTCCATAACCTGGAATTGGAGTAAATCCTGTGTTCACTTCTTTTCCACTTCGATCAACTTTCTTTCCTAGACTTTCGGCCCAAAGTTGAACATACCAAAAAGCAAGATCTCTTAGAGTTGAAGAGTAGGGCATGATCACAGTTTGGTTCACACCATTTTCAAAAAGGTTAAAAAGCCATTCCGCTGAAGTAATCAGAGGATTGTCACTTGAAAACTTTGAAACTTCTGTTTTTAAATCAGCATGACCCTTTAAAAGGTCTTTTGGATCAACTCCAGCGAATAAACAGGGAAGGTAACCAACAGGAGTAAGAACACTAAACCTTCCACCAATATTTGATGGCACTTCAAGACACTTAATATCAAGTTCTTTAGAGAGAGTGAGAAGTTGGCTGTTCACAGGGTCTGTTGCAAAAACAAAGTAGTCTTTAAACTCAGACTCACTAATTCCATTTTCTTTTAAAAGGTTCATCATAATGCTGAAGCCAGCTACAGTTTCAGCTGTCCCACCTGATTTAGAGACAACATAAAAAAGAGTATTTTTAAGATCAATCTTCTTAAGTTGTCTTTCGATCTGGTCAGGGTCAATGTTGTTAATAAATTCAAAGTGGCAATCGGTCTCTTTTAAAGAAGAGATAAGCATTTCTGGGCCAAGAGAGCTTCCACCAATTCCTATTTGAACGAAATGAGTTTTATCAATAAAGGCCTTAAAGATTTTCTCACTTTGAGAAATGAGATCAGTTCTTTCATCAAGGTTGAAAAAACCAATACCATCAGAGTTTACTGTTTCAAGAAACTTTTGAAACATTATTTCAGCACGCTTCGGATTAACGTTAATATCAGTAGAGAACTCTAGATTTAAAGACATGGTAAAACTCCTTAAGTCTTATATTAAAAAATTTTTACGAGAATTTTTGTTTGAGGTTTCGTGAAATGACAACTTTTTGAATTTGATTGGTGCCTTCAACAATTTGAAGAACTTTAGCATCTCTCATAAACCGCTCAACAGGGTACTCCGAGGTGTATCCTACTCCCCCAAGAATCTGAACAGCATCAGTTGTTACTTTCATTGCTACATCGGTGGATTTTAATTTGGCCATCGCTGATAACATTTGATTATTCTCGCCGGCATCAAAACTTACGGCAGCCTCTTTGACAAGACTTCTTGCGGCCATGGTTTCGGTTGCCATTTCTGCGAGCATAAATTGAATTCCCTGAAAATCAAAGATCGCTTTTTTGAATTGTTCTCTTTCTAATGAATATTTAACGGACTCATCAAGGGCACGAGTTGCGAGACCCACTGCAATAGAACCAATGGTAATACGACCTCTATCGAGGGCCTTCATGGCAACTTTAAACCCATCGCCAAGGTTTCCTAGAATATTTTCTTTAGGGACAACACATTTTTCAAGAACGACTTCTCTTGTGGGAGAAACCTTCCAACCCATTTTCTTTTCTTTTTTGCCAAAGCTTAAGCCTGGGGTATCTGAAGGAACGATAAAGGCGCTGATTCCTTTAGCTCCTTCTTCGCCAGTTCTGGCCATGACAAGATAAGTTTTTGCTATCCCACCTGAAGTGATCCACATTTTTTGACCGTTAATCTCATAGCCACCTTCAACTTCTTTAGCTGTTGTTTTTAAAGCCGCTGCATCTGATCCTGATGAAGATTCACTCAAACAAAAGGCACCAATGCCTTCACCGCTTGTGAGCTCTGGAAGAAATTTGTTCTTTTGCTCTTCTGTTCCAAAAAGTTCAATGATTTCTTGAACCATAGTGCTTACAGATAGAGTCACGGCGTAGCTAACAGAAGATTTTGCGAGCTCTTCGAGCACATAACAAAAGTCTTCATATTTAAGACCGGCACCACCGTAGTTTTCAGATATGGGAATTCCAGCGAGACCCATTTCTCCTATGGCCTTATAAATTTCCATACGAAAATTTTCGTTGGCATCATCCTCTTCACAAAAAGGCTCAATCTGATCGAGACGAAACTTTTCAATATGCTGTCTGAGTTCGAGTTGGTCTTGGTTCATAGGGTTTCCTTAGCCAAGGGTATCCTTTAAAAGGTTTTTCGCAATAATCATAATCATGACTTCGTTAGTTCCTGCACCGATTTCGTTGAGTTTGTTATCTCTTAAAAATCTCTCCACTGGAAATTCACGGCTATAACCATAACCACCGTGAAGTTGGATAGCATCAAGAGCAATCTTCGTCGCCATCTTTGGAAGCGCAAGCTTGACTTGAGCAGCTACTGTAGGACCTTTATTACCTTCATCATATTGTTTTGCAACAGAGTAGAGGAAATGTCTCATCATCTCTGTTTCTGTTGCCATTTCAGCGATCATTTTTTGAATGAGCTGGTAGTTTCCAATTGGTTTTCCAAACTGGCTCCTTTCATTCGCATACTTTATTGACTGATCAACACAGGCCTGAGCAATCCCAAGTGAGATTCCGGCAATTGTGATTCTTTCAATTTCAAGGTTTTTCATCATGTGATAAATGGAATCACCTTCGTTACCAACAAGGTTTTCTAGTGGAACTTTTGCATCTTCAAAAACAAGTTCTCCTGTTGGTGAAGCTCGCATACCCATTTTATGAATAGGATTTCCAACACTGAAGCCTTTCATGCCTTTTTCCACAATAAAGGTCGAAAGGTTTTTTCTCTCATCACCGGTTCTCGTGTAGACATAGGCGATATCTGAGTACTGAGCATTAGTGATCCACATTTTCGTTCCGTTAAGAACGTAATGATCATCTTTTTTAACGGCTTTTGTTTGAATCCCCACAGCGTCTGAACCATATTCTGGTTCACTCATTCCCATACAGCCAATATGTTCACCGGTAATGAGCTTTGGCAAATACTTTGCTTTTTGTTCTGTACTGGCGTTTTGTTCAATATTGTTGACACATAAAATGGAGTGGGCAAGGTAACTTAAAGTTGAAGAGGCACAAACCTTTCCAAACTCTTCCATCACTATTGTTGCAGCCAGAGCGCCAAGTCCTGCACCACCATATTCAGGATCAGCTGTAATTCCTAGAACTCCAAGCTCACCCATCTTTTTAAAGGCTTCTAAATTAAATGTTTCATTTTCATCATGTTCCGTTGCTTTTGGTGCAATTTCTCTCTGAGCAAATTCACGACAACTTTCAACCAATTGCTTCTCTTCTTCTGTAAAAAACCACATAAATGATGACTCCCCTTACCAAAATTGTCTGAGAACTTTACATCAATTCCACTAACTTTGTATAATGCGTCTAGGTAGCAAAGAAGCTGCCTTGGAGCGATGCAGTGCAGTCACACACCCAAAACGAAACGGATGCCGTTGATCGGTCAGGATTTCAAGGAGAGAACCACTTCTTTTATTGGAAAACCTCCTCATCATTATGGAAAGAAAGACTTTCAAATCCTGAAGAGTTCAAAGGGGACAAGGTTTTTGTTCCCATCAACTGGGCATTTCATACAGAAACGGGGGACCGTTTTGATTTCGCTGGCGAAAAGCCTGAGACAAATCTTAGCCGTATCGAAAAAATTTGCGATGAGTTGCATAAAGAGCTCGTTTTTCTTCTTCCTCTTGGACCTGCACCCTATATGGTTAATGGCGGTGTGCCAAGCTTGATCGCAAGGTCTCCGGCTTATCGAAAAGAGGGAGTCATCCAACACCTTATCGATAAAGAGGGTCAAATTAATCGATTGTATTCTGCATTTGATTCTCGAATTTATATGGCATTTGCAAAATTTGCTCATGCTCTTGGACAGTACTTCACAAGAAGTGGTGTGAGGAGTCGACTTTGTTCGGCTGAATTTGGTTACTTTTCCTATTTGCAGTTCTCATCTCTTTTCAATGACCACTCGCAGACATTTAATGAAGCCTTTTTAAGGTATCTCAAGTCAGTTCATGGAGAAGGCTGGGAAGAAGTTTATAAAGAAATTCAAACCAATATTGATGTTCAAGAGTTTCATTATCGAGAGTTTTACCTCAATATTCACGCACTCTATTCTCAGTGTGTTGAAGAGGCTTTGGCTTCTAATTTTGAAAAACACTTAAGCTTTCATGTTTTAGGAGATCTTAAAACATTCTGTATGGGGCTTTTCCCAAAACAAACCTTGCAAGGGGAGATTGGTCAACAGCTTATTGAGTGTTATCGACAAAATATTTATGTCACAAGTTCTCTCGTTCCTGAAAGACTCAAATTAAAAACCAATGCAGAAATTTTTTCAGACCTTTATTCGGCTGATCTCTATCAAAAAATGTTTAATGAGAACCTCGCGGAAAGTGATCAGCTTCTGAGTTATCACTTTTTAAGTTTCATGAGTCTCTTTACTGATAAAAGAGGCGCCAGAAAGTTAGTCGAACTGAGAAAATCAGGTCTGTTAAATTATATTGAACAAGAGCTTGGTGCTTGCTTTAGAATTTATACTCCAGATGAATTTTCACTTGATGAAGATGGGAATGAGTATGGAATGACTTTTGCTGATCACATTCTCTTTTTCAGTGCGAGCTGCATGAATGAGAAGACCTTTCGAAAGATGCTTAAGGCTTTTATGAGTGGTAAAAAAATTGTTCTGGATCGTTCTGGAATCGATACGACTTTACTAAAAAAGCTAGAGGTCTTCTTAATGGAAAATGATCTCATGGTAGAGAAAGTTCATATCTATTCAGATGTACATAATATCAACTTAGGCGAGGGAAGAATCACTGTTGTTCAAAGTGACAAACTTTCTGAGATCGATGCCTCTAAACAGCAGAGCTTTTGGAGTAAAATATTTGGAACCTATGATATTCATTACCTTAAAGTGGATGTAGAACAGCCACTTTTAAGTACATGGAAAACACGTGCGGCGACTCCCAATGAGCTAAAGTTTGAAGAGGTGAGGCGGCTTCTCGTTTATAACCCTACGAGCTATCGAAAGAAAGTGAGTATGGTTCTTACGAAGAACTTTGTTCTTAAAAGAATTGTAAAAGAGAACAATACAAAAATTCATCATAAAGATCAGAATTTAAATATTGAGATTCTTCCAGGTGGAAGTTTCGCTCTCGACTTTGGAGTATTTTACTAATGGCGAAAGATTCGATCTTTATATTTGGTGGTATTCAGCATGGACTCGAGGGAGAGCTTTCCTATTATATTCATTTTATTTTCACCGACTCGATGACGATAGACTTTAGTGAGGTGATTAATGAATTTCATCTGAAATTTTTTGAGATTGATGGAAGAGTTATTCTTGGGCCTTTCCCAGACAATATTGAGCTAAAAAAAATAGCCTTTGAGATAGGGGAATACCTTGAATCTGAAAAGATTTACCTTTTAGATGTCATTGAATACAATTCACTTATTCTTGATAATTCAAACACAGAAGAGTTAATGAAAGCTGTGAAGGCCAATGCTGACGTGATCCCGATCGTCGATCCTAATGAGCAAAAAGGTTTTTGGAATAAAATTTTTACCTAAGACTATTTTCGATATTTCTTTATGATTGATTCGATCTGTTCTTCATCAATTGGTTTTGAGATGATTTCAATAAAATTGTTTTCTTTTGAAAAGTCTAATTCTCCTGTCACAAGATAACAGGGGATGTCTTTTGATATTTTTTCGCGACATTCAAGACCATTCATTTGTTGCATTCTAAAGTCAATGACACAAAAATCAACGGGATAATTTTTTGTATACTCAACCCCTTTTTCTGGGTCAGCAAAGAGGTGGACTTTTGTTTCATCATCTTCAAAGGAAGATTGAAAAATTTCTCCGAGTTCTGTTTCATCATCAATGTAAACGATATTAAGCGGCATAGGACAAGTCTTTTTGAGGCAAAGTTAAAATAAAGGTCGTATGACCATTGATCTTTTTATACTCTAAATCCCCGTTGTGGGCGTTAAGAATTGTCTTGCTGATACTGAGACCTAAGCCGGTTCCTTTTCCAACTTCCTTAGTTGTATAAAAAGGGTCAAAAAGCTTCTCAATAATGTGATTTTCAATACCGTGACCAGAATCTGATACTAAGATTTGTGTTGATTGGTTATTCTTTTTGACATGGATTTTGACCCATGGCGATTGTGCACCTGTGTTTGCATCAATGGCATTGTTAATAAGATTGACTAATACCTGTTGAATTTGAATATCATCACCTCGAATAATGAGATCATCTTTAGTGTGAAATTCAACGGGAACCCCATGACGTTTAGATTTCGCTTCTACGAGTTCGAGAACTTCTGAAACAAGACTTGTTACGCTATGATCTTGTTGAAGAACTTCATCTAGGCTTGAATTTCTTGAAAACTTTCTAAGGCCGTTAACAATTTTTCCAATCCTTTTCACTGATTTTTTTAATTTGTCAGAAGTCTCGAGAACCTTGGTCGGATTGTCTTTATGTCTGGTAAGTAGAGAAGCACTACCTTGAATAATGGCAAGGGGATTATTAATTTCATGGGCGATACCTGCGGCCATCTCTCCTAGAGTTGCAAGTTTTGACGATTGAATGATTTTAAGTCGTTCTTGTTCGAGCTCTTTTTCTATTTTGACTCTTTGGCTTACATCCTGAAAGACTCCTCTTAAGAGGATGCAGTTATTATTTTCGTCATAAACAGGTTTTCCCATAGAGCGTACAATTTTCTTATTGCCTTTTTCAGAGGTGAAATTAAACTCACGATCAAAGGGAATTCCTTTCGTTATACAATCTGAAAGAAGTCCTTCAAGAATGGGTTTTTCATCTTCGTCATAATAACTCATTCCAAGAACTTTATCAGTTGGAACAGAAGTCGGGATTTCATAAATCTTATAGATTTCCTCTGTCCATTTCACTTTCATTGTTTTGATATCGAGTTCCCAAGCTCCCACTTTTGCGATGTCTTGCATGGCATCTGTGAGTTCATTAAGTTTTTGATTCTCAAAGTTCAGTTCAACTATTTCAGAAATGTCGAGATGGGTACCATGTATTGCTTTTGGGTTACCGGAGCTATCTCTTTCGACAATTCTTCCATGAGAAATGATGTCGACCCCGTGGCCGTCTTTATGTTTCATTTTGAATTTAATTTCATAGTTTGGAAGGTTGCCTGATATAAGTTCTTGGACCGCTGCGCTGACTCGGTCAATATCATCTGGGCTACAGAGCTTTTGAAATGTAGAGAAACTCTGTTCAATCTCTGTTTGTTTGTAACCTAAAATTTCACACCATCTTTCATCGTAAACTACTTCATTAGTGAGAAGGTTCCATTTCCACAGCCCAAGTTTAGAAGTTTCTTTAATGAAGTTGGCTTCAAGAAGGCTTTGAAGAGAAGATTTCTTATTAAGAATATTTTGATAAGAAAAAACAATCGCGATTACTGATGAAAACACCACAATGTGATGCATTTCTAAAATTCCTGAAAAGTCCAAATGGTCCAGGTTGTGAGCTAGAATGAGAGGCGTAAAAATATTTAAAACCGCAAGAACTGAGTTGCAGCGAACAGAGTTAAAAAAACAAGCAATGAGAATTGAGAGAAACTGAACATGAATCCACAAGAAATTATTTTTTTGATAGAAATCAGGTGCTGAAAGTAAAAGCATAGAGGCGAGAAAAGCTCCAAAAGAGGGAAGAAAGAGCAGTGGGTTCGCCGTAAACTTCTTTGTCAGAAAGTAGCTAATGACAAAAAATGTTGAAATTAGTAATCCTGCTGAAAACTCATATGAGAACTCAACAGAGTTAATGCCGTATTTTGGAATAATTGAAAAAGCAAAATAGGCCGTGAAAAAGACAGCGATAAAGGTCAAGGCTGGCTTTAAGAGAGTTTTTCTGTCATCAAAATTCAGGCAACTGCAATAATAGATTTCTCTTAGAAAGTTTCTAAAGGGGATATAGCTTTTTAAAGTTGACATGAAAATCTTGTCGGGATTTTTGCTTTGAGAGTTAAGTTAAAACTCAAGAGATTTTAAGCGGGTTAGGCAAACCTTATTCAATCCAGACGTGGTAGGATTTGGCCTCTGTTTCATTGTCAAATTTAAAAAGATCTTGAGGTTTATAATCAGAAACTTTGACCTTTTCTATGAGCTCTTTTAATTTGATGCCTTTTTTTTCAATGATGGCCAAAACATGTGAGGGCATAAGAGTGTCAACAACCTTCAAGGCGTTGATAGGCAGAGTGAGGTTGACTCTGACTTCATCATTTTTTGTGACCCGAACTTTGAGATTTTTCGCCTTCATAGACTAATCTTAGCGAAGACAGAGATGGTTGTAAGGCAGGGACTTTTTTTCTTCTGACTAGGTGGTTTTTTCAGGTCTATTTTGCATTCTGTTAATTCTAGGGTAGTTTCAGTGGATTTTTAAGGATTCAATCCTGGATATGGTATTAATTTAGTATGAACTCTTTATATGATTATTCACTAAATGAGCTGACTGAGCAGTTTAAATCTGAAGGATTTCAGGCGTTTAACGCTAAACAAGTCTTCAATTGGCTCTACAAGCATTACGGCACTCCCCTTAATGAGTGGACTAATGTTAGTAAAAAAATGAAAGCCTATATTCAGGAAAACTTTCAAGATTATCTTCCTACAATTGTCTGGCATGGACTTTCAAAGGATGGCACACGAAAGTTTCTAGTGAAAATGCATGACTCGCAGACAGTGGAATGTGTGGTCATTCCCGCTAAGAATAAAAGGCTCACCCTTTGTGTCTCATCACAAATTGGTTGCGCTATCGGTTGTCGCTTTTGTCATACTGGAACGATGGGCCTTAAAAGGCATCTCAAAACTTCTGAAATCGTAGGTCAGTTATTAGTTGTAGGAGACTGGTTAAGAGAAAATGTTAATGACGATGAGAAGATCACGAATATGGTTTATATGGGCCAAGGTGAGCCACTTCATAATTTTGATAACATTAAACGAGCAACAGAGATCTTTTTAGATCCCCAAGGTCTAGGCTATGGGCAAAGAAGAATTACCCTCTCGACCTCAGGGCTAGTTCCTCAAATTGAGAAAATGCTCGATTTTCCACCCATTAACATTGCGATCAGTCTTCATGCTGCACATAACGATATTAGAAGTGAACTCATGCCTATTAACAAAGCCTATGATCTGCAAAGGCTTTTTGGTGCAATTAAAAAGCTGCCTTTAAAAGCTCATAGAAGAATCACTTATGAGTATCTTCTTATCAAAGGCCTTAATGATCGACAGATTGATATTGATGCTCTTTGTGAATTGATCAATAGAGATGAGTCTAAAATTAATCTCATTCCATTTAACGAATATCCTGAATCTTCATTTAAAAGACCAAGTCAGCAGACAATCAAATGGTTTAATGATTCTCTTAACGAAAGAGGTTTTATTAGTACAGTGAGAGTGACTATGGGGACTGATATTCTTGCAGCTTGTGGACAATTAAAAAGTGAATACGAAAAAGTGAATCTTTGGAATAAAATGTCAAGGAACTTTGAACTTATTCAAAACCAGGGTCGATAGTCTCAAAGCCACCAACTGGCTCTTCATATTTCCAATTTTGAACTTCTGGATCTTTCTTTTGTTGATCACTTTGGGACGGCATACGAACTGTTTCATTATCAAAGCTCTCTGATTCAATCTGAAAGTCACTTTCCCAGTTTTCTTTAACAAGCTTTATTTTTGGCTTTGCACCATTTTCTGTGGCAAAAACTGTTTCCGTCATTCCAAAAAATAAAACAAGAACAAGTAGTGATTGAGAGTTCATAATCCGCTCCAATAAGTTATTTTACACTGTATTAATCGACCTTTTGTAGGAGGAACTTTAGGCTGAGACAAAGTAGTTGAGCCTGGTTGTCAGGTAGTAAACATAAGTTGTCGGTATAAAGATAATTTGTGAGAATGTATGAGTGTTTTTTTAGAGGAGATCCAAGTTGAAAGAGAATAAGCGCGCAGTCTATGGCATTTTAATGTTAATCTTTATCTTTTTTGTCATGATAATGGTGTTCGCCGCTTTTACGATTAATGCCTTCAAAGATGAGGGAGATCTCATCGCCTCAAAAAATAAAGGTAAGGCCCAGATTGGTGTCGTGGAACTTAATGAAGTGATCTACGATTCTAAAAAAATCATTGAGCTTCTTAAGAAAGCAGAAGAAGATGATTCTTTGAAGGCCATTATTTTAAGAATTAATTCTCCTGGTGGAGCTGTAGGACCAACTCAAGAAATCTATGAAGAGATTAGAAGAATTGATGGACCTTTTAATTTAAAGGACAAATCTGATGATCGAAAAGGTAAGCCGATTTATGCAAGCTTTGGTTCTGTTGCGGCAAGTGGTGGCTATTACTTGGGTGCGGCCACAAGAAGAATCTATACAAACGCGGGGACAATAACTGGGTCCATTGGTGTGATTATGCAGTTTATGGATCTTCATAAGCTTTTTGAGTTTGCGATGGTTAATCCCACCACGATCAAAGCGGGAAGATATAAAGACATTGGTCAACCGAATCGCCCAATGACTGATGAGGAAAGATCTCTTCTCAACACAACAGTTGCTGATGTTCATGAACAGTTTATTGAAGACATTCTCAAGCTTAGAAAAGATAAGATTAAGGGTGACATTCGTGAGCTTGCTCAAGGACAAATCTATTCAGGAAAACAGGCTTTAGATCATGGTCTTGTAGATGAGATCGCTGGTCTTGAAGGCGCAGGTCGAGCAATATTTAAAGAACTTAAGCTTGAAGGAGACTTTAAACTTAAGAGAATTGAGAAAAAGAAAAAAGTTAGGTTCTATGATCTTCTGGAAGATATGGAAGGTCTGATGCAAATGATGAAGTCGATGTTTTCGACGAATGTGAGAACCTATTAATTTAATTACTTGGTAAACTATGGAAGGTTACTTAGTCTGGTTTCAAAACCATGCTCTACAAATTGGAGTCGGTGGACTTACCCTCGTTTTGATGTATCTCTACGTTATTGAAAGAGATACAGGAGTTAAGCTCTCAAAACGTTACCGAAACTCTATCTATGAAGCGCAGTCAAAAGTTTTTTTGAATGCAACTCAATACCTTATTTCAGGAAATAAAGACCTTGCGATTAAAGAATTTCTTAATGCTGTTGACCTGAACCGAGAGACTATTGAGACTTATTTCGCTCTTGGAGGACTTTTTCGCTCCAACGGAGAGATTGATAAGGCCATTAGTATTCATCGCTCGTTAATTGCTAGAGAAAATCTTAGCGAGTCTCATCGCTTGCGCGCTCTCAAAGAGCTTGCTGTCGATTTTGATAAAGGAGGTTTCGTTGATAAGGCCATCGAAACCTATAAAGATGTTTTAAAAATCAATCGTGATCAGACCACAACTCTTTTGGCCCTATGCCGAATTTATGAGGACATCGAGGATTGGGATGAAGCTTATAATTATAGAGTTCTTCTCTCTAAGGTTGGTCGAGAAAATCAATCTGAGACTATCTCTCATATTCTAGTACAAAAAGCGAAGCTCCATTTTGATAAGGGAAGCTTTCAGGATTGTTCCGAAACTTTGGACGATGCTTTTCGCTACGCTCCTTCGGTGTCAGCAAAAATTCTAAGACTTAAGCTTTATATAAAGGATGGTGCCCTTGATAGTGGAAAACATCTTTTACTAGAACTTTTAAAAGAACATGCCATGTACACTTCTTTTATTTTTGAATCTCTTGAAGAGGGAATCCAACGAGATGGCGAGGATAAGGAAAACTATCAAGTTAAACTTGGAGTTCTCAAAGAATATTTTTTAAAGCTGGAAGACCGTGATCTTAATTCTTCAGCTTCAGTCGTTTTGGCCAAAGTAAGACTTCTCAAAGACATTAATCAAAATGAAAATGCTTATGAGCTTTTGAATCAGTACATGGAGGAGAGTCCAAATTATTCAGAAGCATTAAACATTGAATATATTCAGCTTTTAGTCGATCTTGGAAAAGATGAACTTGCTATTGATAGCACCAAAAAGTTGATCAATAACATGCACCGCTCCCTTGCGAAACATTATTGTAGCTCTTGTGGTTTTAACTCTGATGAGATTTTTTGGAGATGTCCACAATGTCATCAATGGGAGACAATTCAGTTTAGGTGGAAAGTATGACAAAGAGGATTTTTTTCATAATTTCATTAACTCTTTTCTTTTCTTGTGAAGTTCTTGAGGCAAGAGTGATGAGGCTCAAGAATATCTTTGGCTCTGTCCATAAGATTGCTGATGAGAGTTCTGAAGTTCTTACTGTTATTGCGTGCAATCATCCAGTGAAACTTTTAAATCGAAAAGCTGAAATAGGTTGGCATAAAGTTAAAGTTGGAAAACATACTGGTTTTATGCATCAGAGAATGCTTTCAAGAAGAAAGGTGAGCTGTTTTCAAGATCGTTATACAAAGTTTTTTGAGAAATTTAATCTCAAGGTCGAACAGACTTATTTTTGGGGAAAACTCTACGATAACTACCTCGTTGGAAAATCGGAGGTTTCTTCAAGATGAGATTTTGGTTTAATAGAATTCTTCTTTTCATTTCTTTTCTAGGGGCTTTTGCTTTTTATGCCCAAAGTAATACCAATGTTCGAGGTTTAGCAAACACTGACTCAAAGACAAAAAAACCACCAGAGACAGTATTTCAAAAGCAAGCTCCAAAAGACGAGGTTCTGAACTTTGATTCAATAAAAGAAGTCATAAAAAACGATAATCTTTCTCAGCATCTCTCTAAAACTCAAAAAAAGAAAGCAGAAGCGAAGAAGAAAAAAGAAGCTGGTGAGGTTGCAAGGTACATTATTCCTGATGAAGGAAGCCTTTATCGTTTTTTATCTGAGCTTTGGATTATTAAAAATGTTTCAATTTTAAAGTGGGATTTCAAAAAGCCAGATTATGGAATTGAAATCTATTTTAAAGATTTCCTTGAGAAGATTGGGATATTAAACTTAAAGTTCAAAATTCTTCTCGTTAATACGCCGATGGTCACTCACTTTGCTTTACCATCAAATAAATCAGAAGCAATTTTTCTTCTTTCTCTTCCTTTTATTAGAACCTTAGATCTAACGAAACTTGAGATTTCTCTTCTTTTACTTGAAGATCTCCTTCGAATAGAAGCTGATTATTTTAAAAACCACCTTGTCAGTAAAGAAGTGAAGGCTTTGTTAGGAACAAATTTTCACAATAATCCAGAGTTTAAAGTCGACCCTTTTCTTGGAATTTTAAAGAAGTATGATGATCTCATTTATGAAAAAGGGTTTAGTTTTAAACAGCAATTCACAGTGACAAAAAAGATGGATAGAATCCTTAAAGGCAATTTAAGCCTTTGGAATCGCTATTATCTTTTAATTCAGAAAATTAAAGACCTTTCTGATACAAATTATTTATATAAACATCATGTAAAGATTTATCCTTCTCCAGAGCTTCAGCTAAATTGGTTAAAGCCTACAGAAGAACAAAAATAAGGACATGGACTTGAATAAAAGTGGTGATTTGAACCTTTTTATAAAGTCTGGACTCTATATCTTTTCGAAAGTTCTCATCCACGTCACCATCATTTCAATTGCAACATTTGTGCATTTTCAACTTGAGCATGATCTGAGAATCGTCAATAGTTGGATTGTCGAGAACCGATGGCCAATGGCTTTTTTAGTCAAATTTTTAGTAGTTAGCATTTTTGTTTCTGTAGGTATTTGGAATACCACAAAATCAGAAGTCATACGCAAGCTCCGCTCGCTTTTTATTGGAGGGCCAGGACTTGGAGTTCTTTGGCTTTTTTTACTGTTAAGCCTCCTTCTTTATTTAAACTTTTTCTCTTCGAGTCAGTTCCAGATTCTCAATTTTTCAGTTCTCAATTTTTCAATGCTCACAGGTTACTTTCTTTTAGATACCTTAGTGTTTCACTTTCTTAAAAGACCTAAAAATGAAACGGGAAGAATCCTTACGATACTTCTTCTTATGGGACTTAACTGTTTTTATTTACAAATTGCTGACCTGTTTCAGACATATTTTGTTGCGGCATACATTATCGTCTATGGGGTGAGTTTATATTTTGTTTTTAATCCTAAGATTCCTTCTTCGTTTGTCCTTGCACTTGCTCTTGGAAGTCTCGCTCCGTTTAACGCAATTTTAGGTGAAGAAGTTTTAGATGTTTTCTCATCTGAAATGCCTGTGTTACATTTATTTTATTTCATATCCATTGGGTTTTGTTCAATATTCTTTGTTAAAGCAACTCAGCTGGCTTCTTTGCAAAAGTCTTTAATGAGGCAGTTTTTTTCAAAGAGATCATAAGGTTAGGAAGGTGTTATGCACGAAATAGATCTCATTACAATTTTTTCGCAAACAGGAATTGTTGTTAAATTAATTCTTTTATGGCTTGTGGTTTTTTCCGTTATTTCTTGGGCTATTATT
>JBMYPC010000071.1:0-15726 GCA_049599895.1 Bacteriovoracaceae bacterium
AGGTTGAACCAAGACGTCAGTTTGTGGAAGAGAATGCACTGAATGTGCGTAACCTTGTTTATTAAAAAAATTAAAGATTCGAATTCGAGATAGATAAAGAGAATAAATTATGGATGAAAATAATACTGAAGAACCAAGAAACAATGTAGAGCCGGTCTATCTTAAAGATGAGATGAAAAGCTGTTATCTCGACTATGCAATGTCGGTTATTGTTGGTCGTGCCCTACCAGATGTTCGTGATGGACTAAAGCCAGTTCACAAACGTGTTCTGTTTGCTATGCATGACCAAGGAAACTTTCATAATAAACCCTTCTTAAAGTCTGCCCGTATTGTTGGTGAAGTTATTGGTAAGTATCACCCACATGGTGATAGTGCGATTTATAATACAATTGTTCGTATGGCCCAGGATTTCTCTCTTCGTTATCCACTTGTTGATGGCCAGGGGAACTTTGGATCGATCGATGGTGATAACGCTGCGGCGATGAGGTACACCGAAGTTCGAATGAATAAGATGGCCGAAGAACTCTTAAAAGATCTTGATAAAGATACTGTTGATTGGAAGCCAACTTATGATGACGCTCGAATGGAGCCGACAGTTCTTCCATCAAAAATTCCTAATCTTCTTTTAAACGGAAGTGCTGGTATCGCCGTTGGTATGGCCACCAATATTCCCCCCCATAATATTACTGAAGTTATGGGGGCTCTTACTCACTTAATTGATAATCCAAACGCTGAGGTTGTCGACCTTATGCAGTTTATTCAAGGACCAGATTTTCCAACTTATGGATCAATCCAAGGCACTGAAGGAATAAAATCAGCTTATCTTACTGGTAAAGGTGTTATCCAAATTAGAGCCGAAGTTGATATCGAAAATCATGGTCGTTCAGGTGATAGAGAAAGAATTGTTATTACTGAACTTCCTTATCAGGTGAATAAAGCAAGACTTATCGAAAAGATTGCTGATCTTGTAAATAATAAGCAACTGACAGGAATCTCTGATATCCGTGACGAATCATCGAGAGAGGGAATCCGAGTTGCGATTGATCTTAAAAAAGGTGAAATTGGAAACGTTATCGTTAATCGCCTTTTTAAGCATACTCAGCTTCAAGTTTCATTTGGAATTATTTTTCTTTCAATTTCTAATGGCACACCAAAGGTTATGAACCTTAAAGAGATGCTGAACTGTTTTATTGATCACAGACGTGAAGTTGTCATTAGAAGAACAGTTTTTGATCTTAATAAGGCCAAGGCCAGAGCTCATATCTTAGAAGGTTTAAAAACTGCAGTTGAGAATATTGATGAGATTGTTGAGCTGATTAAAAAATCTCAAGGTCCTAAAGAAGCTAAGACTCAGTTAATGGGTCGTTTTGAATTATCTGAAATTCAGGCCCAAGCTGTTCTTGATATGAGACTTCAGAGACTGACAGGTCTTGAACGAGATAAAATTATTAAAGACTACGAAGAAGTCATGGCACTTATTCGAAGACTTGAAGAAATTCTTGAAAGCGAAGAGCTTATCCGCGGAATTATTAAAGATGAATTCCAAGAAATCGTTGAACAGTACGGTGACGAAAGAAGGACAAAAATCGTTGCTAACGCTGATGAAATCCAAATCGAAGATCTTGTGAAAAAAGAAAACGTTATCGTTACGGTAACTCACAAGGGCTATATTAAAAGAATGGAACTTGATACCTATAAAACCCAAAAGCGTGGGGGGACAGGTGTTAAAGGTGCGATTAATAAATCATCTGATGAAGATTTCTACAGAGATATTTTTGTCGCTAACACTCACGATGATATTCTCTTTTTTACAAGTCGAGGAACCGTCTTTAGTAAGAAAGTTTATATGATTCCTGAGGCGACAAGAACTTCTAAAGGAAGAAACTTAGCAAACCTTATTCAAATTCCAAGTTCCGAAAAAATTAAAGAAATTATTTGTATTCCAAATGATCAAGATACAGAAGGAAGATTTCTTTTCTTCGCTACTCAAAATGGTCTTGTGAAAAAATCAGCTCTTTCTGATTATAAACGAATTAAACAATCTGGACTTAAAGCAATTAAGATTCAAGACGGTGACTCACTTTTAAATGTAAGAGTTTCTGACGGATCAAAAGATGTTCTTGTTTGTGCAACTTCAGGAAAGATTATCCGATTCTCTGAAGAAGATTGCCGTCCGATGGGTCGAGTTTCTCAAGGTGTGAAGGGGATTACACTTGAGGGAGATGAGAAAGTTATCGGAATGGAACTTATTGATGATGGAATTGAGATCTTAACTGTAACGGAAAATGGTTATGGTAAGAGAACTCAGGCTTCTGAATACAGAAAACAATCTCGTGGCGGTAAAGGGATTATCGCGATGAAGCTTACTGAGAAAAATGGTCTTATCTCGACTATTAAACCAGTGACTGAAAAAGATGAACTCATGATCATCACTAATACTGGTCAGGTGATTCGAACTAAAATCAGTGGAATTTCTCTTCTTGGAAGGGCCACTCAAGGGGTGAGAATCATTAAACTTAAGGCAAACGAGCAAGTCGTTGCAGTTGAAAAAATTGCAGATGAAGAAAATGTTGAAACCGAAGAAATCCAGTCTTAAAACCAATCTTTTAATTTTCATTGCAGGCCTGATGATTCAGGCCTGTGATTTTACTCCACCCATTAATAAAGAAATTCTTAGCGCTCAAGAGCTTATTAAAGAAAATGCTTATGAAGAGGCAGTGAAGAGTTATTTTAAGATTTTAAAGAAAAATCCTAATAACGATGTCCGGGTTAAGATAAATTACCAAATAGGGGATCTCTACTCGATTTATCTTTCAGATATCGAAGAGAGCTTAAGTTATTACGAGGAAGTCATAAAGATTGCCTTTGATCAAAGATGGAAACAAAAAGCACAACAGAGGCTAGCTGATCTCTATCTCAACCATCTAAAAGATAATGTTAAAGCAGAAAATCTTTATCGAGACCTTTTAAATGCCGAGAGTGACGAAAAAAATAAGGCCCTTTATCGCTATCGAATTGCCTTAGCAAACTACAATGACTTTGATTTTAATAAGGCCAAGCCTATCTTTGAAAAACTCTCAAAAGAAAACTTTGGGGGCTATACTCTTAAATCTTTTTATTATTTGGGAATGATTGAGTTTTATAAAGAAAACTGGAAGGCCGCAATACGCTATCTTGAAATGTATGTAAAAAGAGAGAATAAAAGAGAAGAACTTATTCAAGCTAAATTTATTCTCGCGAATGCTTTAGAATCGAGAGAAAACTTAAATAAAGCTTACGATCTTTATTATTCAATTCTTCCTGAATATCCCAATACTCAAGTCATTAAAGATAAGCTTAAGGCGATTTATAATCGTAGGCTTGCAAGAAAGAGAAACTAGTAATGAAAATTCTCTTCTGTTTTATTTTTTTTATTTTGACTTCATGTGAATTAAATCAAAAAAATAATTTTATGAAACCCAAGGCTATTGATAAAAAAGGGGAAGTCTTTGTTCATCAAGCATCGGGTTTTAAAATTCCAACAAACCTCGAAAGCCTTTTTAGGCTAAATGTTATCGCCTTCAATTCAGATCATAGCAACATTGGAATAGGTTATTCGGGGAAAGAATCAAAAATACCAATTGAGGTCACTGCTTATTTTTATCCAGCTAAAAAAGTTTCAACAGCAGATCTAGTTGATTCGGTCGCAAAAGCGAAAAAAGAAGGATCTTGCTCCAATGAAATAAGTTCAAGTGATGCAACGATACGAATGTATAATCAACAATTGAAATTATTAAAAAGAGAAAAGTATTCTAAAATCAATTGGCGAAATCAGAAGTTAGTGACAAATCGTTTTTATTACGATGTGCTTGGCACAAAAGGAAAGTCTCTTCTTTCTCATTACTGTCCTCTTAATTCTTCTTGGATGCTAAAGATTAGAGCGAGTTATCATAAAGATTTTCCTGGTGATGAGTTTCTTAAAAGATTTGAAAAGAAGCTTCTTGAGGCAATATGAAACTTGTTATTCCTAGTGGTTTTGTCCCACCTCAGTCTCTAGAGTTTAAGGATCTTAAATTAGAAGTTTTAGCTCCTGTTCATAATGAATTGGATTATGAGGCTTGGACTGGATCGAAAGAAGGTCTTAGAGGAGTTTTTGGTCCGGATAATCCTTGGCCTTTTAATGTTTCAAACCTTGAGAGTAATAAAAAAGATCTTCAAATGCATCTTGATGAGTTCGAAACGGGAATAGCTTATACTTATACAATTTTAACTTCTAAGAAAGATAAGTGCTTCGGTTGTCTTTATATTCGGCAATCAAAAAATAAAGACTACGAATGCCGAGTGGATTTTTGGTTCATTGATTCAGTAAGGGATGAGTACTCTGAAGCCTTTTTTGATTTTCTTAAAACTTGGCTTCAAGACAAATGGAGTTTTTCGAGGGTTGCTTTTCCGGGAAGAACAGTGAGTTGGGACAAATATCTGGGCAGGGTTCAGTCCTTGCAGAACCCATTAGACCCTACATAATGAAAAATTCCGCCATCAAGGTTATGAGATGAATAGGTCGATTTCTTAGCAGCGTCCTTCATAAATTCTTTTGGAAAAAAAGATTCACCATTTTTTGCAAAATACATTCTTGTCAGTTGGTCAAAAGCCGCTCTATTAGGGTTATCGAGAAGACTCTGAATGGTCATAAATTGAGCTTTCTCTGCAAAGTTCATTGATCTTAAGAAATCATCTTTCACTTTATTGAGTTCATCAATTTCCATTTGATTAATGGCCTTCTTATCAATTCCTTCCCAGGTGCCAGACTTATTGCCAATGGCCTTCGTAAAATAGATTAACAGTCTGGCATTGAGAGTCTTAATAAAATCATTGGCCTTCCGTCTTGAGTATGAATCTTTAATCTCTTCGACGGCTTCAAAATAAGCATCTGTGACAAAGTTAGCAGGAAATCTTTTATCAAGACCCGCTAATGCTAGAGCATCGATAATTCTTTCAGTACAATGTTTAAAAAGTGGTTTTCCCGGAGTGTAGCTTTTTTTGAGTTCTTCGACAGATTGATCAGACAGAGTTTTTCCAAAATTTCCCATTAAATTTTCGTAGGCATAGAGCTCAACCATACCCGTATCAAAAGTAATATTATTAAAGGCAAAATTTTGTAGAGCTTGAGAGAGGGAGCCAAGAAGTTGGCTTCTGTTATTTAACTCTCTTCTTAAACGAAGGATATGATATTTTGAATCTTTAAGACCCTGGTTCAAATGATAACCGGAACCATATGAAGAGGTATTAAAGACTCTTGCTTTGAAGCTTTCATCTTCAAAACGCCCATCATATAATTCTGTCTTCAGTTCTGGATCAGATAAGATGTAACTAAGGAGAAACTGTTGATAAGATTTTCCTGATCCAGACAATCCTCCAGCAAAACCTCCACGACTTTCAATTTCTGTTTCAAACTTTTTAATCTCATCCTGAGTAAGATCCATGTTTAAAAGGGATGCTCCCTTACTATCCATTAAATGAACTTGATTGTTAGAAGATCGATAAACCATGGCCACATGACTATAACCAGAGCTCAGTCTACCAATAACATTATCAAGTGATGAAGGCTCTGCCTCCGTTTTTGGATTAACAAAGATAATAAGGTCACCCGTTTCAAGTTCACTTAAAGTGTCTTCAAATTGAACGATCTTTTGTCTTCTTTCATATTTTTCATTCCAAAATTGAATTTTAGAATCGAAGACTTTTTGTTTACAGGTGTAAGCTGAAAAAGCTTGAACTGAAGTAAGTAAAGAACTTGCTATAAGCACTGATCTTAAAGATTTCATAAATTTTCGCCCAAAAAATTGAGTTGAAACCTTTTATCATTTTGTGCGGTGAATTAAAAGAGGGTCTGAAAAGAGTACTCTCTTATAAAACTATGTACTTTCAATAACTTGTATTGATGGGAAAGTACTTAATAAGCCAAAGTTCTATCAAAGAGACCTGAGAATTGTTGAAAACTCCCTTAAGATCACTGGCTTTCGCATGATCTGAATATGGGCGTATTTATCAGGGAGATTAAGAAGATGGTTTTCAGCTCCGTTAAGGTCTGAGCCAAAAATTCTCGCTTTCCCTAGTGGCTTAATCACTAGAGAATCTCGATCATTTTCTTGATAATAATTAATCCATTTTGTTCCAGGAGGAAGAGGCTTAAAATCAAGGGGAACTGAAGAAACTGTTCTGTCGCCCTTTAAGAGAAACTCAGAAATTTCATTAGCGATATCCTGATAAACTGGATCAACAGTCAGTCCAAGCTCAACGGGGATTTTCTTTTGAGTTAAGTAATGAGCAAATCTAATAGCCGCATCTCCACCATGGCTGTATCCCATTGAAACGATCTTTATTTCAGAATCGATTTTTCTTAATCTTTGAATACACTTCAAAGCTTTCTTATGGCCTTTTTTACTAAAGTAAAGCCAATTGAAATCAAGCTTTCGATTAACAAGTTTTGAAACAAGCTCAAGAGCGAGGGCACCGCTCATGTTTCCTTTAGCATCTCTAAGTTTACCAGTTTCGCGAAATCTTTTTTCTGCCTTTGGCGCATATCCACCCATACCTTCAAATGCCATAACGACGATTTGTGATTTCTTAAGATCAACAAGGGCTTCACACTTTGATGAAGAGATAAAACTTTCCTCTTTTTCCTGAAGTTCTTCAGTGAAATCGACTTCGATAGTTTGAGCAGATACAGAAAATGATAATAGTGTTATGAAAAATAAAGCGATGAGCTGCATAGGAATTTCCCTTAAAAGTTTTGATAATCGTATTTCAAAAAATAGGGATTTGAAAATCTAAAGCAGTCTAAGTTTAATGATGTTAGAAATTATTCTTCATTAAAATTGTAATTCGAGGTTTAATACAAATAATGAAACCAAAAAAACAAAGTTGGCTCGCTATAATGGGGATTGCCCTCAGCCTCCCTACTGCAATTTTCGGTATGGCCTATGGAATTTTCCTACTCGCGGATATGGGCTATATCAATAAGGGTGTGGGGATTCTAATCCTGATCATTTTTGTTTTTAATGCCTTTTACCTTATGATTCGTCACGCTCGAAAGGATAAATAGCTTCGTTTGTAGCACCTTTTGCCTATAGTTATCGTTACTTAATCAATACTGTACTTAAAGGCTAATTTAACCGATTAGCTTTTTATGAATAGGGTTTTTGCCTCACTCTTTTTATTTTTTGTTCCTTTGATTCTTTTCAGTCTTTTTGGGCCTGAAGTTGAAAATGGGCGTTCACCAAGTCAGGTGGTGAACGAGAACTGCTTAATTAAAATTCATGGTGGAATTGGTTTAAGAAATCTTAGAACTTTTGGAGAGATTAAAGAGGGAACAACGAATAAGGCCACTGTTTATATTCATGGAATTAATAAAGGTTTTGAAGAATTTAAAGAAGCTCACAATAGTTTAAGACCAAGCGATACAGCAATATTTGTTGATTATCGCAAAGAGATGGAACTTCTCTACGAAATAGGAAAGGGCAAAGATCAAGACCAAATTGAGAAGGTCCTCAATGATATTGTTAATAAAATTCTCGATGGTTTCTCAGTTATCGGTGATGATGTCGATATCATTGAAGTTGAGTCTTACTCTATGGGCGGGCCATTGGCGGATCTTGTAATTTCAAGGCTTCCTAAAGATTTAAAATCAAAGGTAAAAATTTTAGTTCAAAGAAGTCCTGCTTATGGCACACATAAAATCATAAAAAGAACGGTGACTATGGGAATTGAAGAAGCAATTTCAAAGTCTGCAATCATTGAAACTATTTCTGATATGGCCACTAAGGAATTTGATCATAGTGTTAAAACATTTATTTACTCGTCAAAAAATGAAAAGCTTGTGGGAATGGATTACATCGAAGAGCGAGCAAGAAAAACAAATTCTGAAGTTGTGATCCTTGAGGCTGATAAAAAAATCATGCACGACGATCTCATTGAATATTCTTTAAATGATCCCAATTATCAAAAAAATGTACTGGGGCGTTAAGCTCAGGACTTTCACTTGTAATACAATCCTTTTTCGCTATATAAGCATTCAATTCAAAAATTTTTTTTATTTTGATTCGCTATGCAAAAAGAAGTTGAAGTTAAGCTTAAAAAACCATTTTATATTGCAACAAGTCTATTGATTAATGGAATCTTTCTCAGTTTCTTTGTTTCAGGAAAAACTGAGACTATAGTGTTTCTAGTGAATTACGCTGTCATTCTTCTCTATCAATACATTCTTGTGACTACGGGCAAAAATTTAGTCAACGCAGCACTTGGAGTTGGATCGAGTCAGATTAATAAGGGCTCACTCGTTATTCTCTTTATGACGAAGTTATTCATTATCTTTTTTGCGTTAAGTTTAAGTGTACAATTCATTGGAAATAAGATAATTCTTCCTTTACTCAATTACGTTATACATTTATTTTTACTAGCTTTTGCGCTATGGGACAAAAACCATGAATAGCTTGAGTTTAAAATTCATTAAACTTTCTTTGGTAGCTTTTATCGCTACTCTTTCTACTAATACTTTTGCAGCTGGTGGCTTCACATGGATTGGATCCTTAGTGGATGCTCTTCACATTCCGGTTCCAGACTACACGATTACATTTCTTCTTATTGGACTTGTGATTGTGATTGTTGGTCTTGTTTATCAAGCGAAAGTTAAGGCTTCTTCAAATGCGGTTGTACCTGATAAAGGAATTACAATTCGTAACATTATCGAGCTCTACGGAAACTTTATCCGTAAGCAATGTAAAGAAGTTATCGGTGAAGAACACGCTGACACATATTTTCCATTTGTGGCGACAATCTTCATCTTTATTTTCGTTTCAAACTTTATTGGATTAATCCCAGGGTTTCTTCCACCGACAGAATACCTCAACACAGCTTTAGCTCTTGGTGTATTCTCATTTGTTTATTACAACATTAAAGGTGTTAAAGAGCAGGGACTTGTAAAATACGTTGCTCACTTTGCAGGCCCTCTTTGGTATCTCGCATTTTTAATTTTCCCTATCGAAATCATTTCAAACTTTATCCGTCCTGTTTCTCTAGCACTTAGGCTTAGATCAAACATGATGGGAGACCACATCGTTCTTACAAAGTTTTCTGAAATGGTTCCACTTGGAGTTCCTATAATCTTTATGGTTTTGGGTCTTCTTGTGAGTTTTATTCAAGCATACGTTTTTACTGTCTTATCGATGGTTTATATTAACTTAGCGATTTCTCATCACGATCATGATGAGGAACACGCACATTAGAAAAGGCTTACTGGCCTAGACGCTATAAAGGAGAAATTTTATGCGTAACTTAGTTTTAGGATTTGCACTTATCGTTCCTGTACTTTTCGTAGCTGGATCTGCTTTTGCTGACGGTGGAGCACTTAGCTCTGACTCAATGAGATACCTAGGGTATTTCTTTGCAATGGCAATTGCATCTTTTGGTGGTACTGCTGCTCAATCTCAAGCCGCTTCTACAGCTCTTGAAGGAATGGCAAGAAACCCAAGTGCTGCTGATAAGCTTTTTGTTCCAATGATTCTTGGTCTTGCACTTATGGAATCACTTGTGATCTTTGTTCTTATCACAGTTTTCCTAGTTTAACCGGTGTGCATAAAAAGTTGCCCAAAGGCAAGTTTTTGTGCATCTAGCGGAAACTAATCAAAAATGAAATATGGAAGGGCGGTGTTTATCCGCCCTTTTTTTATTGGCTTTGGAGATCGTGACAGGTAGGAACGCCCTTTTCCTAGACATTCATGATGAACAGTTTTAAACATTTTTTTCACAGATCCTTCAAGGGAAATTTGTTAAGCCTTTTTCTTTTACAGGGTTGAAGCGTCTTGATAATTTCCCATCTCGTCTGGTTCAATGAGACCGAGCTCTTACTGCCGCTTGGGTAGTTGCAAGTGAGAGAAGTATACGGCGCATTGGAAATTGTTAACAATATGTTTAAACAGTTTGATTAGAAGTTAAAGACTTGCTTTTGTTTCATTCCGCCAAAGTTGACCCAACTAAAATATTTAATGTATTCACGGACTCTCTTACTTTGGTAGCGGTCATAAAGAGTTTCGGTGAAGTCATGAAAATTCATTTCTTCAGAGTCTTTCATACAAGAGTAGATGTAATGGGCCACTTCTTCACTAATTATAAAGATAATTGCTAGGGGAGAGAGGTTGAGTGTGTTTTTTTCAAAGCCGATTCCACGATTGTTACCATGGTGTTGTTTGATAATGATTTCAATACCAAAAGGAACACGTTTAAATTTACTGATAAGCATCGCTGAATTAAGAGCATGTCTTTCAACAGATTCCTTTTCTTTTGACGTAAGTTGAGTTGAAGAGTTGAGATCAGTAGTGGTATGGATCAAAGCCTGTTCATCAGTTGTGAGAGTGATGTCGTGAAAAAAACAAACATAGGCTAAGTTTTTAATCTGCATTTTTGGGTTATTGTCTGAGTTGAGAATAACTTGAACCCCTACGTAATAGCTTAAAAGTGAATGAATATAGCGAAAAGAATGATTGTTCGATTTAAGGTTTGAAAGGAGTATATCAAGAGCACCACATTTTTCGACAATCTTTTGGAGAGACTTTATCCCCGCATTGGCAACCTCAGTGGTTTTATGATCAACGCCCATATTAAGGGCCATATCTCTTACCATCTCTTGAGTATTGCTTGTGAGAGTGATTCGATCTTCCAGTGGTAGCTCATCGCTTTCAAGCGCCTTTACAACCGCCTCAACTGCTTGGTGAGAGAACTTTACACGGTCTTCGCTGGCGACGTAAAAATAACTTTTATCATTATATCTATTTGGGGCCAGGTCATTGAGTTGTTCACGTGTGAACATCTGTCCTTTATAAAGGATCTTTACATCTTCCCCATCTTTCTTTGTCCAGACATCCATATTGTAATAAATCTCAGGAGCGAAAAGACTCGTTCTTAATGGGATAAGGGGATCCATTTCAAGTGATGCAAGATCATGGGCAGTGATCTCAACAATTTTTGCAATCTTTGAAACCAGAGATTTAATATCAAAACTATCTTTAATAAAATGAACTTTCTCGCCTTGATTTCGACTTTCTTTACCAAGAATAAAGAAATGGGCTTCGGGTGAAAATGTTTGGACTCTTCTCACAAGGCCATCAACGTAATCATAGTTTTCTAAAAGTTGATCGCTAAAAGTATGACCATCAAAATGTCTAGTCAGAATTAACAGTTCATATTGTTCACGGTTTTGAATAATCTTATCGAGATCTTTCACGCTCGAAGCAACGTCTGAATCGCAGTTTGCGAAAATCTTGATATTGATTTGGTAGAGATCGGAAATTGTCTTGTCACTACAGAGCACGAGAACTTTTTTCATAAGTAGCATTATACCGGCTTTAGTAAATTTAGGTATTTGAAATATTTTTCGTCAAACAATAAGAAGGTCTTATTAATTTCAAGCACTTAGAAAGGTGTTAGTATCCCAAGAGCTCCTTATATTTTACTCTGATATCTAATATAAAGAAAAATTAAGGTTTAGAATCAAAGAGTAATGATGAGCTAGTGGAAACGATCTTAGGTATGAAAACCCTAGATGAGTTTTATGATATGGATCTTGATTATGTAAAACAAGGTCTTGATGCTTCAAAACTAAGCAAAGAGATAAAAAAAGAGGTTCTTGAACGTGTCGCCAAAGAATTTCAGTGAGCTTGTGCTGGAAGACGGTCAAGTAAATCAGTAGATTGTTTTGACTTTCCGTCTTGAAAAACAAGCTTCTTATAATGCCAAACTCCATCTTCTTTTACCGCATCAACTAAAAGCTTTCCCTCACCCTCTGAACCTTTTAAGGTAATAACAAGAGAGGTCTTTCCAGACTTATGGCCTTCAGAGATTGAACCCGTTGGCATTAGGCCTTCACTGATTTCCGGTCCGAGGCTTTGAAGCACAATAGGATTAGACTTAGCTTTATCGACAGAGAATTTATAAACGTCATTTGATTTAAAGAGGTTAAAAAAGATGACTGTAAGGCTTACAAATAAGCCTAATGCAGAAAAGGATATAACGTATTTTGCAGTTTTCATGAAACCAACTCCTACATAAACTAGTGTAGAACCTTGTCGGTCAGGTATTGAGACAACTTTAGCTGGTCCCATGGGACCAGAGCTAAAACTCTTTATAATCGGACACTTAGCGGTGCTCTTGTCTTATCAAGCTTTAACGGATAAGCATGCTTATGGACTTTGATAGACGTTACATTCAGCGGACTTTTGAGCTAGCGAAAAAAGCCAACCACAATGCTCAACCCAATCCTTATGTTGGAGCTGTGATTACCAAAGATGATCATGTAATTTCAGAGGGTTATCACAAAATTCGTGGTGGGCTGCACGCTGAAGCTGATGCTATTTCAAAGGTTGATCCTGGTCTTCTTGATGGGGCAACGATTTATATAAATCTCGAGCCATGTTGCCATGAAGATAAGTTAACTCCTCCCTGTGCGCAGGCCATTATTCGCCATGGAATTAAAAGAGTGGTGATCTCTAACCGTGATCCTAATCCCAAAGTTTCTGGACAGGGGATTGAGCTTCTTAGAAAGCACAATATTGAAGTCGTTGAAGGAGTTCTTGAAACTGAAGGTGCGTGGTTAAACCGTATCTTTTTTAAAAATCAAAAAGAAAAGAAACCTTATATTTCTTTAAAATGTGCCATCACTCTTGATGGAAAGATCGCAACAGCCACAGGTGACTCAAAATGGATCACTGGTCTTGAAGCCCGAAAGTTTTCTCATAAACTTCGTGCTAACCACAAGGCCATCGCTATTGGAAGCGGAACACTTAAAAGTGATAATCCCTCACTTGATGCAAGATTAGAAGATTTTTATGGTGATCAAGCTACAGTTTTACTTTTTTCATCATCTGAAGTTTCAAAAGAGTTTAAGGTTTTTGATTCATCAATTAATCGAAAAGTTGAGGTGGTAAAAAGCCAAAACAACGCTAGCAAAGAACAGTTAGAAGAAACACTTGATAATTATTTCAAACAAGGGATTAGTTCAATATTTGTGGAAGGGGGAAGTGAGCTACTTTCAAGCTTTTTAAGGTATAAGCTATTTGATGAGCTCCATTTATTTATGGCCCCAAAAGTTCTGGGAAGTGGGAAAAGCTTTGCGAACCTAGGAGAAGCGTCTTCAATTTCTGAAGGGCTGGAACTTGAACTCAGAGAAACTCAAAAGCTTGGAAATGATCTCTATATGAATTACTTGAGGAAGAAATAATGTTTACTGGTTTAGTTAAAGAACTTGGTGAAATTAAAAAAATCACACCTAATGCTGAAGGCATTATGCTTGAAGTTTCTTCACATGAACTAATCTCAGAAATCGGAATCGATGATTCTGTTGCAATAAATGGAACCTGCCAGACAGCTGTCAAAGTGAACACTAATAGTTTTGAAGTTCAGGCAATTCATACAACACTGGAAAAAACAACTTTTAAGAACTTTAAGGTTGGAACCAAAGTAAATCTTGAACTTGCCTTAAGGGCAAGCGATCGCCTTGGGGGACATTTTGTTCAAGGTCATGTGAATGGCACGACAAAACTCTTAAGGGTTGAGAATACTGGAAAAAACTATCTTTTAAGTTTTTCACTTCCAAGTAACCTCTCACGTTATTTTATTTCAGAAGGCTCGATTGCAATAGATGGAATCAGCCTCACAATAAGTCGATTGGAAGAAGATTATTTTCAAGTTTCGATCATTCCCCACACTTGGGATAATACAAATCTCTCTGGACTTAAGATTTCTGATAAAGTGAATCTTGAAGTTGATATGTTGGCAAAATATTTAGAACGACTCATTTTAAAGTCAGCCCCAGAGAGCTCAAACTTAACAAAAGAATGGATTAAATCCATGGGGTTTTAGTGGTGAGAATATGAAAGAATTTAAAATAGCAGAAATTGAAGAAGCACTTTCCGATATCAAAAATGGAAAAATGGTCATTGTGATTGATGATGAAGATCGCGAGAACGAAGGAGACTTTGTCATGGCAGCCGAGTTTGTCACCTCAAAAGCGATTAACTTTATGGCCAAAGTGGGTCGAGGTCTTATTTGCACGCCAGTTAGCGGTAGAATCGCTAAAAAATTTGATCTTAATTTAATGGTAAGTGAAAACACTTCATCTCATACAACGGCTTTTACTGTTTCAATTGATCATAAAGACTGCGCCACAGGAATCTCTGCTTACGATCGTTTTCTCACCATTAAAGAACTTGCTAATCCTCTTGCGAAAGCAGAGGACTTTCTTCGTCCAGGTCATATCTTTCCATTGATTGCAAAAGACGGTGGAGTCCTTAAAAGACGAGGTCATACCGAAGCCACACTTGATCTTTTAAAGCTCTCAGGCTTAAGCGAAGTTGGAATTATTTGTGAAATCATGAATGAGGATGGAACTATGGCAAGGGTTCCAGATCTTTTAAAACTCACTCAGAAATATGATCTAAAACTCATTACTATTGAAGATTTAAAACAATACTTAGATAAAAAACATACTCAATTAGAGGAGCCAAATCATGAATCGTATTGAATCAACCCTTGAGGCCAGTGGACTAAAAGTTGCGATTGTTGTCTCGAGATTTAATAGCTTTATTACTGAGAAACTTCTTGAAGGGGCGAATGACTGTTTGAAACGTCATGGTGCTATGGAAAATGATATTGATGTATGTTGGGTTCCAGGTGCATTTGAAATTCCTCTTATTGCCAAGAAGCTCGCAAAAACTCAGAACTATCAAGCCGTTGTTTGTTTAGGCGCTGTTATTCGAGGAGCAACGACTCATTATGATTATGTTTGTAATGAAGCCGCTAAGGGCATTTCAAATGTCGCTCTCGAAACAGAAGTTCCGACAATTTTTGGAATTGTAACCACCGACTCAATTGAACAGGCCATCGAAAGAGCTGGAACCAAAGCGGGAAATAAAGGCTGGGATGCAGCCCTTTCTGCTATTGAAATGGCCAATCTTGTAAAGAGATTTGATAGTTAGCAGACTTGTTCAGAGTCCAATTGATGATGAAAGTTAATGTGATAGCTCGGAATTTAGCTTTGAGAGTCGCTAAGAAACGCCTGTCATGAGGCTCAGCAAAAATGTAAAAGTTTTCCTAATTAGAGATGAGATCGAAAATAATAAGCTAATATTGATGCAGCATTAGCGGCATTGAGGTAACCCACATCTTCATTAATTGGAATGTGAACAACTCCAGTTAATGATTCATAAAGATTTGGATCTATGCCATGACCCTCACTTCCGATAATGATGCCGAGATTATTTTCACTTTGAGTATTCACGGTGTGGATATCTTTAGAAAATATTCTTCTATCAGCGCCATAAATGTGGAAATCTTTTGAATATAATTTGTCGAGAACTTCCTGGATTGAATTAATTCTATAAATGTTTAAAGCAAAAACATTTCCCATGGAGACGCGAATTGAACGTCTTATAAAAGGATCAACCGTCCCTTTATCCACAACCAAATTCTTAATGTTAAAAGCTGCGAGACTCCTGCAGATGTTTCCCACATTTTCAGGAGAACTTATGGAGTTGAGAAAAAATGTTGTTCCATTGAGAGAGTTTAAATCTGAGTACTCAGGCCTTTTACCAATGCCAATAATTCCCTTATGGTAAACATAACCCACAAGAGACTTCATATCTTTTTGATTGAAAAAAGTTTTGTGAATAATAGGAAGTTCATCGATCTCATCTTTAT
>JBMYPC010000072.1:0-15458 GCA_049599895.1 Bacteriovoracaceae bacterium
AATAAAATTAATAATGGTCTTATTGATTGGAAAGAAAAAACTAATCACCTCATCAATAAAGGAACTTTTCCAAAGTCAGCAAACCTTCGTGGTTTTCTTAAAGGCATCGAAGATGATTTTGACTTTGATGTCGTCAACCTCAAACAGATTCAAAGCTTTCTTCCTTTAAAGAGAGTTTTCATTGATGACAACATTAAGACATGGGTTCAAAAAGACTGGAATTCAGTTCAGACCAAAGCTCCTACTCTTTTTAAGGCCTTCTTCGATCTTCTCTATCTTTCCGATCGAAATGGGAAAGAAAATTATAATAAGTTTCTTCTGTTCACACACAATATCAAAAGAGTCCGAAATCTCTTCGCCCCCATTGATGATACAGCGACACTTTTAAGTTTTAAGGAAATTTTCTTATTACTTGATAGCTTTCAAGACAAACTTGAAACGATTAAATTTATCCCCACTTTTAAGAACCTTTGGCGACGGCTTTTTCGAAGGCATGCCGATGAAATTACTTTAAGAGAGGGTGATTGGATTATCGACAAGTTCATTTCAACTTTTGAGAAAATAAGTTTTAATTCTTTTAGTTTTTCAATTCATCCTCGTATACAGATTCAAACCAATGTTATTAAAAACATCGAACTTAAAAGTGATCCATTCTACGAAAATTTCAATGGCGCGAAATACAAAGAATACAAAACCGAGTTAACTAAAATCCTCAGTCGCCATCGTTATTACCTTAACAAAGAGGATGGAAAAGCCGTTTTTGATTATCCAATAGTAAGAAAAGAAAAAGGTCTCATCACTCTGACCTGGCTTAAGGTTATACTGGAAGAGTTCATTGCGGCCTACATGACAAAAGATGAACTTGTTCGCGATGATCGAAATATCAAACTCAATCGAAAAGAACTCGAAGACCTACTCTTTGAATTTAAAAGCGTCCTTGAACCATTTGGACTCTGGTCAAAAAATCCTCCAAACTTTGCAAGAAACACTCTTTTAATGGGTGATCTCTTCCAGCACCTCTCAAATGGGGACATGCACTTAGACTCACTCGAAATTGTCGACTACGCAAACTCTGTACTTGCAGCAATGAATATGATGTACGAGGTCCTCGATAAATATGAAAACTGGTGTCCAAACGTTGGAACAGCTGATGAGAAGGCCTATAATGTCTCTTGTTATAGACCAAAGTTTTTTGCGGTTCTTCTTAACAAACTTAAAAACAATCAGTATCTCCCCAATCTTTTAAAATTCTTATCTGCTTCAAACCAGAAAGAAAAAGATCAATATCTAGAAAGCGTTGAAAAGTTTGCTCGAGACTTCCCTGATGATCGAATCCCTATGGCAAAAAGAGATTTCGCTCTTGTCATTGGTTCTCTCATTAACATTGAGACGGCATTTCTTCGCTTCGACACAAATAAAGATAACATCATTGATTACGAAGAACTGAAAAAGTCCTTTCTTGTCTTCAAAGATGCGTTAATAGAACTTGCAGAGTTAACAAAAAAACAAGAAAAGTACGCTGAGTCTATTTTCTTTTACTTGATTAAATACAAAGAAATTCCATCAAAAACAGATCTCTTTCTTTTTCATTACAATCCCTTTAATGGGAAGAAAAAGCTTAAGGCAAAGCGATTGCACATTGGACTTATTCTTTACTATCTTGTAAATCAGTAGCTCAGCACAAAAGTTATAAAGGATTATATTATATGACATTAGAAGTCAGAATCAGCCAGTCTGTGGCCATCCTTATCGATGGCAATAATATTGAAAGAAGCATTCATGAGATTACAAAAAACCCCAACTCGATGCTTAATTTTGATTCTTTGATTCCTAAACTCTTAGAGAATCGAGGGCTCAATCGTTTGATCTATTTTCGAGAGGGAAAAAACATCTCTTCAAAGCTAGCCGAAAGGCTTCATTCAAAATATCACGGATCAGTAAGGCCTTGCCATAAGAGTGCCGACATTCCTCTTTCCATTAAGGCCACTCAGCTCGCATCGAAAGTTGATACGATCATCATTCTTTCGGGTGATAGTGATTATATTGAAACTGTTCGCCACCTAAAATCTGAAGGGGTGCGTATTGAAATCGCATCTGTTGAAAAAACGACTTCTCAACTTTTAGTCGATGAAGCTGATTATTTTCATCCTATCACCAGTGAAGATTGGTTTAGCCTTTCTCCAAAAAGAGCAACGAAAAGAACCACAAGAAAGAAAACCAGTAAAAAGAAAGCGACTAAGAAGGCCTAGGCCATTCCCGTCATAAAAGTTCCTCCAAATTCACTTGGAGGTAACATGATTGGTGAAAATGGCGCAGGGGCTTGATTAAAAGCACCGTCGTAATCATAAAGAGGATCAGCAACATCATTTCCTGCATAATAATCATCGTCCTCATCAACAGGATTGGCCTCATCTTCTTCTCGTTCATCTAACGTACAACCTGCACCTTCTTCTTTAGCACAATCAATGTTCGGAGAAAAAGTCTCCTCAGCAAGAGTTTCACCATCTGATTCAAAGCTCACTGTTACTGAATAAGTCTTAGTTCGTTTGAGATGATAAAAAGGCTCTTCTTTTCCATCACCATTACAGTCTTTTTTGTTTTTACTACATACCCACTTAAACTCACCTTCAGCCTCTTCTGAACCAGGACCTTCAAGTTCCGCTTCATATCTGGCTTTATCATCAGACTTATCAACCTCTATTCGAGTCACGACGATCTTTAATTTATCTTCATCATCAGGATCATTCTCGTCTGGATCTTTTTCTTCTGGGTCTTCTGGATCAGGCTCCTCTGTTGGCTCAGCTTCTGGCTCTTCACAAGTAGGTTTTTCATCCGCCTCAAAACTATATTTTGAAAGCTTTAGGGTCACGGCCTCAGAAGGACAGAACTTATTAAATTCTTGAAGAAGGCAATAAGCTTTAGATTTCTCTTCAATATTTTTGGCCTTAATAGAGGCCAAGGAGACGAGAACATCACCAAAATTATTATCTTTATCGAATGTACACTCACTAGTACAAATAGCATGGACGAGATCTTTATCATCATCAGCATCGGTAAGATCTTCTAATTCAGTCAGAAGATGAAAAGTGGTGCTTCTTAAAAGATTCAGTTTGTTTTTATCAAGATCAAGAGTGTAGGCCCCTAAAAGATCAGAAAGCTTAATATATTGATCTTCCCCTACTGAAACATAAGCAAAGTTCTGAGCATTTTCTTCAACACTTTCTTTTCGATAAATCAGCTGAAGAAGCCCAGGGCTTTGCTCATCTTTATTCAAAAGAATTTGAGAGAAGTTCTCGATTTCGTGATCGTTGTCATCATGAGTCTTAAGAAGGTTTGCTAAAATCTCAAGAGTCAGTGCCTCGTCAGAACTTTCTGATTCCCCTTCATCTTCACTTTCATCGCCTTCGGACTTCTTTTCGTTTTCATAGGCTTTTGAAACCATATCGAGAAATCTCTCGGCGATAATAATGCCATTGATTTGAATGCTCTTTCCTGCTTCTAGGGTTCCTGACTCCACAAGTTCAAACTTTGCATTTTTTTGGTCAGGATTCTCTGCTTCAGGTTTTTTTGCTGAGAAGAATTTAAATGAAGTTGAGTCACCATCATCAATCGTAAGTTCAATATTAGTTGTGTTGTTTTCAATTTTTGAATCAAGATCAAAGAAAGGGGCTTTAGGAGTTTCTGTCGGCTCAGTAGTTTCTGTTGCCGCAGGTGCTTCTGTCGGATCTATCTTCTGCGCGGATGCGAGAAAAGACCCTAATAAAAATGTTAAAATTAAAACCGACTTCATTACAACGACATATCGGCTTTTTTTGAAAAAAACTATAGCCAAACAGACTATATAAAGCTTTGAAATTATAGGTTTTTCTGAGAAAAATAGCGCTGAAAGGCACAGACACATAAAGCGTGGTGAATCTCTTCTGAACTCAACATCTGCTCTATATCGGCCTTGGGTCTTAAAAGAATTTCGATCTCTTCAAAAGGATCCAAGTTTTGCTCACTCTTTTTCTCGCAATCAAGGGCCACGTAGAAATGACAAAAGTTTGAAATAAAAGCTGGGTTCGGTGTGACTTTTCCCATATAAGTCCAATTCTCACTCACAAAGCCCGTCTCTTCTTCAAGTTCTCTTTTTGCTGCAACAAGTGGCTCTTCGTTTTTTTCAATGGTACCAGCAGGAACTTCAAGTGTCATATCATCAATCCCATGACGATACTGCTTCACAAGAATGACCTCTTGATCCTTAGTGATCGCCACGACATTGACCCAATCAGGACATTCAAGAAGATCAAAGTTTCCAGTCTTCTTGGTTTTATAAGATTCTCTTTGAACCTCGTAATGAGTAAAACAAAAAGCTTTCGCCTTTAAAGTTCTTCCAAGTGTTTTCATAAGGGCCTTTTAAAAGTCGATTAAATCATCAGATTTTATGCCTTTGAATGATTGTTTAAGCTCTTCATTAAATTCATCGCGCTTTCTCAGAAATTCTTTGAGTCTCTCTTGTCCAATGAGATCAGAGAGTTTTTCATAATACTTTTTTCGAAGACGGTCCATCACTTCATTATCAAAGTCATTAATCTGGTATTTATAGTTCGCACCTTTTTTTTGTTCCTGATTGTCATGAAAATCATCGAGACCAGAGAGTGCTTCTTTTTCAAATTCATCTCTAAGTTTAAGATAGTCTTTGAACACTTGAGCTTTGATTCCCCAGTCTTCAAACGTATCTCTTACTCGTTCAAGCCATTCTCTTTCGTTTCTTGCAAATCGCTCTTCAAGCTCATCCGCTTCATCATCTGAAAAATACTCTTTGCTCCCAATTGGCATCGAATCTGTGCCACCTTGCTCATTATGAGAAATATCAGTCATCGCTAATTTTGCCTTTATAGCTTCTCTTTGTTTGGGATTCATCCGAATGCCACGATTCTCTTCATATTCCTTAGGCTCCTTCTCAACCCAAAACAGACGAAGGATTAAAAAGGAAACGAAAAGAAAGGCCAAAAAAAGTTTGATTTTTTTTGATGTGGCCATGATTTAGATATGGAGAGCTCTATCCTCTGTCGCTGCAAGACAAGCTTCTTTAAAAGCTTCAGTGTATGTCGGGTGAGCGTGACAGATCCTTGCAACATCTTCAGCAGATGCCCTAAACTCCATCGCTGTCACAGCTTGAGCAATCATATCTGCACACCGAGGACCAATCATATGAACCCCTAGGATCTCATCAGTCTCTTTATGGGCCAAAACTTTGATAAGCCCATCCCCTTCATTACTTGCTCTCGCTCGACCAGAAGCTTTAAAGGGAAAACTTCCTTTTTTATAAGGCACACCTTCTGACTTAAGCTCTACTTCAGTCTTTCCCACAGCTGCCACTTCAGGCCAAGTATAAACAACACCTGGAATAAGATTATAATCCACATGAGGTTTTTGTCCCGCAATTAACTCAGCAACATAAACCCCTTCTTCTTCAGCTTTATGAGCAAGCATCGCTCCTTTGGTCACATCTCCAATAGCGTAGATATGAGGAACTGATGTTTGAAGATTGTGATTGGTTGGAACCTTTCCTCTGTCATCAACAGAAAGTCCTGCATTTTCAAGTCCAAGCCCTTCTGTATAAGGTCTTCTTCCAACGGCCATAAGACAATAATCAGCCTCAAGGACAACTTCTTTCTCTGTCTTAAGAGCTTTCGCTGTCACCTTCACTCTTTTTCCGTTAACTTCAACACTTTGAACCGCAGTTGAAAGATGAAATTCAACCCCTTCTTTTTTCATCGTTTTTTGAAGGTTTTTAGAGAGGTCTTTGTCCATAGTGGCGATAATAGAGTCCGCAAACTCAACAACGCTAACTTTCGCTCCTAATCTTGTAAAAACAGAGCCCATTTCAAGACCAATCACTCCTCCACCAACGACAACAATTTCATTTGGCTTTTCTTTAAGATAAAGAGCTTCTGTACTTGTAATGACTCTCTCTTTATCAATGGCAATATTAGGAAGACTCGCAGGCTTTGAACCAGTAGCAATAACAATATTTTTTGCTTTAATAGTCTGCTCACTCTCACCTGAAACCTTGATTGTGTTTGCATCAACAAAGCTTCCAACACCTGTCAGAACATCAATTTTATTCTTTTTCATTAAAAATTGAACACCACCGCAAGTGTCAGAGACGACCTTCTCGACTCTTTCACGCATTTTACCAAAGTTAAGACCAACGTCTTTCACTTCAATTCCATGATCTTGAAAGTGATGAACAGAATCGTAATATCTCTCAGATGAATCAAGCCAGGCTTTTGAAGGAATACACCCGACATTAAGACATGTCCCCCCAAGAGTTTTATATTTTTCAATAACAGCTGTTTTAAAACCTAGCTGGGCACAACGAAGAGCACACACATAGCCACCGGGACCAGAGCCAATTACGACTACATCATATTCAGTCATTTTAAACTCCGATTAACATTCGCGAAGGATCTTCAAGGTATTCTTTGACTCTTTTTAAGAAAGTCACCGACTCTCTTCCATCAACAATTCGGTGATCATAACTTAAGGCCAGGTACATAATAGGTCTAATTTTGACTTCCCCATTTACGGCGACAGGTCTTTGAACAATATTATGCATTCCTAAAATCGCTGATTGAGGAATGTTAATAATAGGAGTTGAAAGCATTGAACCAAAAATCCCACCATTGGTAATAGTGAAAGTTCCTCCTTGCATTTCATCAAGACTCAGTTTTCCTTCACGTCCTTTCATGGCAAGACGAATGATCTCTTTTTCAATTTCATGAAGAGAAAGAGATTCAGCATTTCGAATTACAGGAACAACAAGCCCCTTAGGTGTTGAAACCGCAATCCCCACATCCATATAGTCGTGATAAACAATCTCTTCACCACTAATTTGAGCATTAACTCCTGGAACCTCTTTAAGGGCAAGACAACAAGCTTTGGTGAAAAAAGACATAAAACCTAATCCCACTTCAAATTTATCTTTAAAAGATTCTTTGTATTTTTTCCTGATGTCCATGACTGCAGACATATCAACTTCATTAAAAGTCGTAAGCATCGCCGTTTCATTTTTTGCTTCAACAAGTCTTTTGGCGATAGTCTTTCTTAAACGAGTCATCTTTTCAGTTCGAACACCTCTTCCCCCTGCTTGTGGAGGAGCCGTTTCAGCTGCTGGCATTGAAACAACATTATTAGAAGCAGGCTTCGCTGATGCCCCTAGAGCGTCGGCTTTCGTAATTCTTCCATCTTTTCCGGTACCACTGACATCATTTGAACTCACGCCTTTCTCATCAAGAATTTTACGAGCCGCTGGACTCGCTATCCCTGCGCCACTATTTGATGAAGGCGCCGGTGTTGCGGGTGCAGCTTCTACAGGAGCGGGAGTATCTTCTTTTGGAGCCGCTCCCGCTGAAGCTTCTCCACTTGGATCGAGTTGAGCGATAACTGCACCAATTTCTAGTTCAGCGCCTTCTTCCGCCATAATTTTAAGAGTTCCCGAAGACTCTGCTGGAAGTTCTACTGTTGCTTTATCTGATTCGATTTCACAAAGAAGATCACCTTCAGCAATATACTCACCATCGGTCTTTAACCAACTGGTCAAAGTGACCTCTGTAATCGACTCTCCGATTGAAGGTATTTTAATATCAATCATGATTTATCCTTTTCTATGATTTATTTTCTTTCGTATTTAGTATGTTCTTTATGAAACGCCTTATTCATGATTTCATTTTGCTCTTTAATATGAGTTGAAGGAAATCCGGTCGCAGGAGAAGCCGATGGTTTTCTTGAAACTCTCGTGTATCGTCTAAAGTTTCTGTACCTTAAAAGATAAGTCCAAGCTCCCATGTTCTTAGGCTCTTCTTGAACCCAAAAGAAATCAGCATTTTCGTATTTCTTCTCAATGACATCAATTTGTTTTTCCGGAAGTGGATAAAGTTGTTCCAGTCTCACAATCGCCACATCTTTCTCGCGACCAAGCTCTTCTCTTTTTTGAAGTAAGTCGTAATAGACTTTTCCCCAACAAACGAGAACTCTTGTCACATCTTTAGCATCAACCGCGTGATCATCAATCACCTCTTGAAACTTTCCATTTTCAAGTTCTTCAACAGTGCTGATGCACTTTGGATGCCTCAGAAGTGATTTAGGGCTGAAATGAATCATAGGCTTTCTAAACGGCCACGCAAGTTGTCTTCGTAGAGCATGAAAAAAGTTTGCAGGCGTTGAGCAGTTCACCACAACCATATTGTCATTAGCTGCAAGCTGTAAAAATCTTTCAGGTCTTGCACTTGAATGCTCCGGTCCCTGCCCTTCAAAACCATGCGGAAGAAGCAGAATAATTCCCGACATCCTCTTCCACTTCATCTCAGCAGACGAGATAAACTGATCGAGAATAATTTGAGCACCATTACTAAAATCTCCGAATTGAGCTTCCCAAATAGTAAGCCCTTTTGGATGCGCTAAAGAATAACCGTACTCGTAACCGAGAACTGCGTATTCAGAAAGAATTGAGTTGTAGATCTCAAGGCTTCCTTGGTCATCGCTGAGATTATTAAGACCGCAATACGAAAGAGAGGTCTTTTCATCAAAAACTTTTGCATGACGGTGAGAAAAAGTCCCTCTGATCACATCTTGACCAGTAAAGCGGATATGACTTCCCTCAAGAAGGATGGAACCATAGGCTAAGGATTCTCCTAATTCCCAGTCAATCACGTTATCAGCAAATCTTTTCGCTCTTTTTTCAATAATTCTTTTGGCCTTTCTAAGAGGATTAAAATCGGCAGGAACAGAGCTAATCGCATCAACAATTTTTTGTAGTTTATCTTTAGCGACACCTGTTTCTGGAGAAAAATCAAAATCTCCTTCCTTGGACCAGTCCATTCCCTTCCAGTCTTGATGGGGACCTTTTTTCGGCTTAGGAAGGTTTTTATCTTTCATATTGTTAAAGAGATCTGAAAGGCGATCTTTAAAGTCTTTGTTCATTTTGTCAGCTTCGCCTTGAGTGATATCACCTTGAGCAAGAAGCTTCTTTACATAAATTTCCCGAGGATTTTCATGCTTTCCAATAAGCTCATAGAGATGGGGCTGAGTAAATTTCGGTTCATCTCCTTCGTTATGGCCATACTTTCTATAACAAACCATATCGATAAAAATATCTTCACCAAACTCTTTTCTAAACTCCACTGCAAACTCTGAAGCATAGACAACAGCATCTGGATCATCACCATTAACATGGACAATAGGAGCATCGATCATTTTCGCTAGAGACGTACAATAGCTTGAAGATCTCCCTTCTTTCCAATCTGTTGTAAAACCAATTTGGTTATTAATCACAAAATGGATTGTCCCACCTGTTGAATAACTTTGAAGTTTTGCCATTTGAAGCATTTCATAGCAAATTCCTTGACCTGCAAGAGCCGCATCTCCGTGAAGAACAATGGGAACACATTTTTTATGACGCCCCTTGTAGCTCATATCAATTTGCGCTCGAACATAGCCTTGCGTGACAGGCCCAACAGCCTCAAGGTGTGATGGGTTGGCCATCAACTTTACAATTACTTCTTGTCCCGACTCTGAAGTGACAACCGTTGTATAGCCTTTATGATATTTCACATCACCGGAACCTGAGTCATCATCATATTTAATAACTCCGCCCTCAAACTCATTAAAGACGTAAGCATAGGACTTACCAACAATATTTGTCAGAACATTAAGACGTCCTCTGTGGGCCATACCGATAACCACTTCCTCTCCCCCCACTTCACCAGTTTTTTGAATCATGGCATCGAGAGCAGGAATGGTTGTCTCACCACCTTCAAGAGAAAATCGCTTCTGACCTGTATATTTTGTTTGAAGAAAATTTTCAAAAGCCGTGGCTTCATCAAGTTTCTTTAGAGTTCTTTTTTGTTTTGCATTTGAAGGATTAATATGTCTTGAACCTTCTTCAAGTTTTTTTCTAATCCATCTTCTAATATCAGTATTATTGATGTGAGTGTATTCGATACCAATTGAACGAGTATAAATGTCTTTAAGAAATTGAACGATCTCTCTTAGAGTTGCTCGCCCTAAACCAACAAACTCACCAACTAAAAACCTTTTATCTAAGTCAGCTTCGCTAAGGTCGTAGGCTTCTATACCAAGATAAGATTTTCTATCAGCTCTTTGTTGAATGGGATTAGTTTTTGCGATCATGTGACCACGAGAACGATAACCTTGGATCATTCGAAACACATTAAACTCTGCTCGGAGTTCCTTTTCCGAAAAATCTCCAATTCCTTTTGGACTCGAAGTATCCGCACCTGCTCCAGATTTAAGGGCAAATTCAAAACCCTCAAAAAACTTTTGCCAAGAATCATCTACTGAATCTGGGTTAGAAGAATAGCTCTCATATAAAGAGTCTATATAAAGGTTGTCTGATCCAGCTAAAGGTTCCATGCTTGATCTCTTCATGAAGGAATCTCCGTTCTTAATAAAAAGTTCTTTCTTTTCATTATGTTAGGCATTGATAAATGATAAAAGGTGGAAAAAAGGTCTCTATGTTTCAGAAATTATCCTTAAAACTTTACGTCAAAGCAAAAGAATAACATGCAATTTTTAAGAATGGTATTGTCAGGTAATCGTCATTTTAAAGGAATCTGGGCAGTTTAAAATCAAGAAGGCCTCTCAAATGAGAGGCCTTCGAATGGGAAAGAAAGTGTGTACTTAAAGAAAGAGACTTAGTAACATCTCTTCCACTTAAGGTGATAAACTAGTTTTCCTGTGAAGTCTGCCGAGTCTACTGTCGCAAGAGCTTCTTCTTTTTTGCGGTTCGTTCTTACAAGCATTGAAGTGTTAACTCTCATATTTACGTCAGCCCCGCATCTTGACCAAACAAGTGCTCTAAGACCAAGCTTGTCAGAAAGAAGGAACTCATCATCTGTAAATCCTCTAAAGTTTTCAGTAAGTTTAGGTCCTCTTCTTCCCGCAAAGAAGTATTCAGCGCTAAATCTTGCTTTGGCTCCTCTTGGAAGTGATACATAACCTCTATAGTCAACATCGACGATGGAAACACTAAAGCCTTGAGGGACGTGAACGGGTATTGCGATGTTACAAGACTTACGAGCGATTCGCTTTCGAGAGTCACCCCCTGCTTCAACATAGTATTCGTCAAAAAGAACACTTAGTGATGATTGATCAGGGCTTAATACAGTAGAGACTGATCCTTGAGGACAACCTGATCCACCATATCCAGGCTCACCTAAATAAAGGCCATTGGCAAAAGCTGAAGACATACTAAGTAGTGCTGCAAGAGTTAATAATAGTTTCATTGTGTTTCTCCTTACGCTTTTTTGAATTCTCTTTTTTATTCAGGGGGAAAGTTTTTCCCCTTGTCTGTGAAACCAATTTGAACGAGAGAAATGAATTCGAAAATAAAAAATCAAAAAAAGCTCACCTTTCTGCGCCACTTGGTGCAGCTAAAACCGAAAAACTTCTTAAGTTATTAAAATAATGAAAAACACTCTCCACGTGGCGCAGTTTCCGCTGTTTGATGTCATTTATTCTTTAAATTCTTTTTCTGAAAATGCATAAAAAGTTTAGAAAGTGAGAGTTCATTGAATAATGACTCGACAATGGAAGGAGAAAGAAAGTGAAAACAAAATTATTTATCTTACTAACGACTTTAGTTTGGACATTTATGACTGTAGCCGAGGCCCTTGAATTTGAAACACCACGGTTTAGAGGAAGTGGATGTAAAAGAGGAACGACTTCAAGTGTTGTTTCTCCAGATGGAAAGGCCTTGAGTGTTCTTTTTGATGAATTCTCAGTGGAGGTTCCTCAATATGATGGGGACAACGATAACGATTTCACAGATGACGAAGATAAAGGCAACAAAACATCTAAGAGAAATGAAAATATTGATTATAAAGTTTGTAAAATGGTGATTAAGACAAAGATTCCAGAAGGAAAATACATCGATAGCGTTAGTGTTTCTCTTCAAATGAGAGGAAGTACTTTCATTGAAAATGGTGCCCGAGTTGAATTTAGAAGCCGACTTAATGACTGGCAAGGAAGGTTTAGTAAATTTAAAAAGAACAGTGGAAGAATCTTTGGTCACCTTATCGAAAGAAAAAGATGGACTGAAAACAATATGGAAGAAGATTGGAACATCGATAAAAACATCACAATCCCTGTCAAATCAGAATGTAAGGCCAATCAAAAAGACTTTGTTTCTTTTAGACTGACAAATATGTTGATGGCCAAAGCAGGAAGAAGAGCTGAGGAAGCCTATGCCATGGGAACACTTGATTCAAATGACTTTAGTGGTGAGCTTAATTTTAAAGTGAACCTAAAGCCTTGCCCTACTCGAGGGAATAACAATAACGGTAGAGGACGCCACAATAACAACAGAGGAATTGATACTGATAACAACCGAAACAACAATTCAAATAGTCGCTGGAGATCAAGATATGCCAGAGGACAGTTTGCAGGTATGTTTCAAAAAATCATCGAAAACAGAACAAATAGACGTTAATCGATAAGATTTAGGGGTGCCATTTTGAGTCAGAACTTTTTACAAACCAATATAAGCTCTTGAAATTACGTGATCAGTTCTGACAACTTCTTTCACTCCTACACTTTCCAGTGGCACCCCCAAATCTTCCCGAGAGTTTTAATCAAAAATTATTTAAAGTGCCTTAAGTTAATCGTTTTGAGGTTTTTAGAAAAAACCAAACTGATTAGGGAAAGGTTGATGACAGCGACACAACAGCTAAAAGATGTGGTTTCAAATTACTTAGAGAGTCATCCTAATGTAAGCATCAACGGTCTTGCCAAAAGATCAGGAATTGGCGCCACAACGATCAGAAGAATCCTTAAAACTGAAAATCAAAAGAACATTGCTCCTCACACTGTCCTTAATCTTTTAAGCACAATCACTAAAGAAAAAAGTCTTGGTCGTTTAATCAATACAACTCAAGGCCCTCTTAAAACGCTTTTAAAAGAAAACTTCTCTTGCTTCACAGAAGAAACTCTTGAAGCGACTTATGATAATAAACTCAATAAGCTTCTCTCTGATTCCACAAGCTATCTTATCTATAAGCTTGCATCGAATCGATCAGGAGTTCGTCTTGAGATCGTTAAAGAACTTTATGGAAGTGTTGGGATCAATAAAGTTCAAGAGCTTATGAATCACGGTTATCTTAAAGAAACTGAAGGTAAAGTTTTTACAAAAAATAAAGAGTTCTCACTAGATCTTGAGACAGCCGTTTCACATCTTCCTGAACTCGTTAAGCTTTATAAGCCAAACCAAGTTGAATTAAAAAAGAATCTTTTTTATTCTCTTTCTGAAAGTGTCAATGAAGAAGGGATTCAAAAGATCAAAGAAATAGAAAAAGAGGCCATTCAGAAAATTTATAATGTAATGATCTCTCCTTTTTATGAAGGTGAAATCCCGTATTTCACCTTAACTTTAAGCGACACAATGTTACCAAGTCTTGGTGACGAAAGGATCCTGTAATGAAAGCACTAACTCTAAAATTTATTCTTTTAGTCTTTGTTTCTTTCAATTCCCTACTTGCATCAGCTGGAGAAGTCACTGGTGCAGGCCTGACTCAAATCCTTCGAGACAATAATATCAACATTGGTCTTCTGAACCAACAAGGTTTTAAAGTGAAAACTTTCAAGCAAGGTGTTACTTCACCAATCAATCACCTTAAATACATCATCAAAGAAAGAGAAGTTTTTGATACAAGTAAAATCCGTCATATCAGATTTAAAAATGGTCAAAACAGCTTTACCTTCAAAAACATCCAGGAAATTGACTTTAGTAATGGTCAGGTTCTGGTTCCCTCTGATGTTGATGGGTTTGTGACAAAGCCTGTCTCTAGAATGTTAGGGAATCCCTAATAGCGGTAATCAAAGTTCTCAAAAATAATATTGTCGACAAGACCGTCAACAAAATCGAGTTCCTCTTGGGTCTTCACTGTCCAGGCCAGTAGTGGAATATTAAGAGCGCGGCGCCAAAGCTGGACAGTCATCCGATCAACATGATGACAATCAAAGCCTATAAAATGGGGAGCTGTATGAAGGTTTCCGATAAGGCGACTTCGAAAGAGTCCAAAGAACTTATGAACTTTATAATGACCAGCAGGCCTTCCTAAAATCCCTCGAGGCATTGTCGGCATATTGTGGCGAAACCACCAAACCGTCCAAGGGTTAAAAGCCTGAATCGCAATAGGCCCTCTGTAATTTCGCACAATTTGCCAAATGGCCCTTTCTATTTTCCAAGAAATCCCCTCTCCTTTGATTTCAAGAAGAATTGGAGTTCGCCCATTAATAAATGAGAGAACTTCACTCAATAGTGGAACCTTCTCATCTGATCCTAAGATTCCATTTTCTTTTATTGTTTGAGCTGTATAGTCCCGAAGTTTAAGATTCTCTCCAAGAAGTCTCTTGCCATTATAATCATGAAAGACCACCACTGAACCATCCCCTAGAATCTGGGCATCCATCTCAACTGGTAATCCTCGCTCAATTGCATAACGAAAACTGAGAAGAGAGTTCTCCGGAGCATCCGTAGTTGCGTGATAGCCTCTGTGAGCAATCTCTCTTTCTGTTAACCATTTTAAATTCGCTTGCATAAGCCCATTGTCTCACTTTAAAATTTTCTAGTAAAACAAGGAATTAATTTGAGGCCATTTTTTTTCAAAAGACCAATCCTTTTACTCTTCTTAATCGTACTACTCACTGGCTGTACTCAAAAATATTTAGGCCTTGAGCCAGAATTCACAGATCGCCCCCTGTCAGAACGAGTGGAAGAATCAAAAAAATTCACCTTTGATGCCTATAAGTATCCACTACCTGAATATTGGTGGATCTCTATGAATGGAAAAAAATATCGTCCCAACGACCTCGAACATGTGATGGAGGCCACAAGACCTGGCAGCTATAAAGAGTGGCGCAAAACGAGTTGGGGTTCAACGATTGCCTATGTCGCGATCATTCCAATGAGTTATTTTCTTTTTAAAACTACCACTGATTTTGATTTAACTAACCTTCTTTTATTAGGGGCCTCTGGCGGAGCTTTTGCTTACGGCGCTTATCACGAAATGGAGCAACGAAATAAGATCTTGCGTGATCACAACCATGCTTTGCGAGTAAAGTTTAATCTCCTTCGTTACGAATTTTAATTTAAATAAACCTTTACCGTTACCGTTCTTTCATTTGCTTCCTATAGTAACCTTTGATTGCACCGATCTGATTCTCACTCAAGCCAGATAAGTAGTTGTTTTCACCAAAGTTTTTACATAATCCATATTTGGATTCTGTAGATAGCTCTTTTCGGTACTTGTCGATGGCCCTTAGCATATGCTGATGAGAAATCTCAAAATGAGTTGCTAATTTTTTAGAATCAGTAACAAGACCTAAAGGAGTGTCTCTATATTTTCATCTGAGAAAAGACTCTTAATGCATAAAAAAGAAACCCAATACCCGAC
>JBMYPC010000073.1:0-15360 GCA_049599895.1 Bacteriovoracaceae bacterium
ATAACAATAGTGGTAGTAGTAGTTAGTGTTTACAATTTAGTTGGAAATAATAATGTAAATATTGGTGGAAATGTTGAAACAAGATTCAGTCGATCAGATGTGAAATATGATCGTGAGTCATGTACTTACACAACTTACGAGCGAGTTTGTAAGCCAGTCTGTAAGCAAAAGTGTCGAACAAAACCAGATGGAACAGAAGTTTGTCGTGAAAAATGCCAGCGTAAATGTGAAAGAGAAGAAGTTACGAAATGGGGTAAACAAGATGTTGAGTATCATTATGAGTATGAAGACAGAGACTATCTTGTGACTCTTTTTGCTCCAGGTACAAATATGGAGACGGCAAGCTTTAATGGAACTTGGCATGATTCTGATAAAGTTTATGACTATAAAGGATACTGTGAGGGACCTCGTGGTCGCCATCACAGACATCACAATCACTTTGATTGGGACTAATAATTTCAATTAATTAATTAAGAATATACCAATCTTCGTGGGACCAAACTCTTTGGTCCCACCTTATTTTCACCTCATAAATTGACAACATCGTCCAAACTTCATAGACCCTTGTAATCTTTACAACATCCATTGGTTTTTAACGCTATGCGATTTAAAGTTATTAGTGAAATAACCATTTTTAACACGAAGAAAAAAAGAGGGACACATGAAAGCATTATTACATTTCATTTTTATCGGACTTCTCGCAGTCAGCTGTGGAAGTGATAACGAAAATAATGATGGATCGGTAGTTAATCCAAACGACAACAACAGCGTTTGTAGAGACGCCTACGGAAACGTTTACAACTGTAATGGATCAAACCGTTACGGAAGTCGAAACCTTGAGGAATGTGGAAACATCAAATTCTACAGTAACTTCAATATCCGAATTGGATTTGATGGAATTAGAACTGGAAGCGACGACGTTTTCCTACTCAGCAACTACTATAGCGGTGGAACAATTTTAATTGCTAATAACAACTCGACAAGAAGTAAACTTTCAAGAATTGCCAACGAAGGAATTGTTTACGGAAACTACGCTTGTGTAAGTGGTCAGTACCACCAAAACGCAAACGGAGTAAGAGTTCTTAGAGTAAACAGAGTAAGACAATAATCTCTTTTTTCGATAAATAGATAAAAAAGACCCCGGCTGAGTTCGGGGTTTTTTATTGCTCTTTTCCGAAATCATTCTTAAAACTCTCTGTTTGCCCTGCTTGAAGAACCATTAGAAATGAAATAAACGATTGAAAAACCTCTTCTCTTGAAACTTTATCGGGCTTAGGAATATGGATAAATCCTGTTCTAAGACCTTCTTTTTGAAGATGATAATTCAACTGATAGAAAGTGTAATTGCAAATATATGTTCCTGCTGAAAAAGAGATCTCTGTGGGGATCTTAGCATCTTCTGAAGCTTTGGCCATCGCTCTGATGGGGAGTTTTGTAAAAAGACCATCTTCTCCATCTGAGGCAATTTTCTGTCCTTTGGGTTGAACCCCAACGTTATCAGGGATTCGTGCATCAATGAGATTTATCGCAACTTGCTCTAGTGAGATTTTATCGCGAACACCGGCAAGCCCATAGGAAAGGATCACATCAGGCTTAAAAGACTCGGCTTCGGCTTTTAAGATTTCAAAACAACTCTCAAATTCTACAGGGAGAACAATTCCCTTTACGACTAGACCCTCTTCAAATGTCTTGTTTTGAATATCGTAAATCAGATCTTCCGAAGGATTCGAACTTCCTCCATCAAAAGGCTTAAAACCTGAAACCAGAACTCTCATTAACTCTCCTTTGGCACCCCAGTTGCATTATATCTTCATGAAAGAAAAAATTGGGGGAAAAAATGAAGACTTATAGACTGAAAGCTGTATCAATTTTCATCAAACTGTCTATTGTTTTGACAGTTTTAAGTTTCAAATCGGCTTTTGCCTGTGTGGTTGATCCTTTTAATCCAAGCGAGAGCTGTTCAGGACCAACGGTTATTAGCACTACAGGTAATACTGCTCAAACTCTCGCGGCCAATGCCATAACTGTAACAAGTGCACTTATAACAGATGGCTTTTTTCCAAGTGAAGGTATGGGGACAGGCTTTCAACTTGTGTCCTCTTTAAAATCAAACCTTGGTCAGCTCAATGGTATTTCTTATAACGATTGGGCCCAAAATGGATCTTTAGGAAGCTATTATAATAACAATATGTACACCATGAGCCGAAGTATGTTTGCACCTCAGCCAGTGATCATGCCTCAACCTGGATACTATCGTGCTCCAGCTTCAAGTATGGCAATTGGTTATTAATTAAAATGATTTTTTAATGTGCAGGCGATTGAGGTCTTTTCCATTCTGATGTCAGACCACTTTCTTTCGTTGTAATAAACGAATTGTGGGACTCGCCCTATTTCTTGATAGCCCATGTGCTGATAAAAATCTCGCGCTCTTTTATTAAACTCAAAAACTCCAAGTTCAATTTTCTTAGCCCCATTTTCAAAACACTTAGTCTCTAAAAAGTTTAAGGCCTCTTTGCCAACACCTTTTCCCCAATAAGACTTATCCCCAATAGTGATGCTAATCCAAGCTGTCTTTTCAGCTGAGTCATTAAGAAGTAATGGGAAATTGAACCTATAACTCATTTCTCCGATGGGTTTTTCACCATCAAGAATGAGAAAACCTGTTTCAGATTTTTCCGCACTTTCGATTCGACTTTTAAGTGATTCTTTAGTCCACGTCACATACTCTGAGCTTTCTTGTCGAAGTGGAAAAATGAGTTTCCTGATCTCTGGATCATTTTCCCATGTCACCATTTCTTCAATACAGCTAGCTGCAATCTCTGTGAGTGGTTGAAATTTTAAATTTGATACTCGACGTTTTGACTTTAGAACTTCTCTATAATGTTCCACATGCAATCCCTTCCTAAGACCGATAGAAATATTATGCCTCGGAACTTCTGATCATGCAAAATGAAAGAAAAAAACTCTAGAAGCCAAAGCCACCAGATGAACCACCACCGAAAGCGACATTTCTTTCTTCAACATTTCCTTTGCCTTCTCTCAGTCGATTGGCATAGCGAACATTCCTCTTTAAGAATTCTTTTTCACCAAGGAGAAAGAGTTCTATGTCATGAATATAACAAAGAGATATATGAACAAGATGGTGTCTAAAAACTCTATAAAGCTTTCGATGATAAAGCTGAGGTCTTTTGGGACCATTTCGATGACGATAATCGTCACCCATTGATTTGCAAATGTCACACATGAGACTTCTCCTACTAAACCTACTATTCCTATCGGCAGTATGAGTTTTCAACTTCAAATTTTATGACTGAGGATTTCACTCCAAATTATCTTTATTATAGAGAAAACGAGGAATATCTAAGAATTTGCAAGCATTTATCCCTGGTTGCTGTAAACTAGAGAGAATAAAAATTAGCGTATTTATGACAGAAATAAAAAAACCGACTCAAATACAATACTATCTGGCCCTCTTTTATTGCCTCGTTGTTGGGGTGATCTTTGCCTATCATTATTTTGCGGCAAAGGAGGTCATGCAAAGTATTGGACCTCTTCCCCTATCAGCTGTGCGTGGGATTGTTGGTGGTCTTTTTCTTTTTGCGCTTTTTCATAAAAAAATAAAATATTTTACTTTCGATCTTTTTAAAAAAGTTGTGGTAGTTGCGATTCTTGGCTTCTTCATTAACCAAATCTTTTTCATGGTGGGACTCACTAAAACTCAGCCCTTAAATGCCGCCATCATTAACAATACGATCCCTATTTTCACAAGTCTTATGGCAATTATTTTTGGCCTCGAGGCCTTCCGCTATCGAAAGATTATTGGAATTTTTCTTGGTTTTGCTCTTGTGATTCTTCTTGCGATTCTAGGCTCCAGCTCAGGTTTTACAGGAATTAATACGGGAGATCTCTATATCTTCTTTAACGTTATTTCCCTTTCAATCTCATTTGTTTATGTGAAAAAAATTATCAATGACAAAACACCACATGAAATGATCAGTGCCGGAATGATTTTTTTAGGTGGGATAATGCTAAGTCTCATTTGTTTTAAAGAAATTCCAGCAGTTTTTGAATATACCTTTCAGAGCAATTGGACCCTTTGGCTTATGTTCTTCGAAGTCATCCTTTCAACCGCTGTAGTTTATTGGCTTAATTTTAAGGCCCTGCAAACCCTTGATTCATCAGTGATGACTATCTTTATTTATTTGCAACCTATTCTTGCAGCGAGCTTTGAGTATTTTCTTTTTGGCTCAACTCCAAAGCCTATCAACTACATTATTTTTCTTGGGATTATTGTTTCAGGTTATTTGGTTGTAAAAAAAGACAAAGTCAAAGACGAGAACAACTAATCTCTTGGTAACGCTTTTCCAAGGACATCTTGATTCTCAACGTAGATGACCTTTTCAGTATCATCCATGATGACTCCAAACTTAATATCGATGTTTTCATTATCAAAAGAAGCAACATTTCTGGAAAGGGCAACATTTGTGATCTTTCCGTAATAGACTTTATTGTCTTTTATAAAGACAAGTTTCTCTCCTTTTCTAAGAGAATACTCACATCGCATACAGTTGTATCTCTTATCAACAAGGATCATATCGTTCTTTAAAATATTTAATTTTGATGAACTATTAAAAACTTGATAATACCCGAACTGATTAACGTCAAACATTAAGACACTATAAAAACAAATAAAGACAAAGAAGATCTTTATCGGAAGAGAATGACGATAAACTTTTTCTTCATATTCTTTATCGCGTTTTTTATTGTCGTTGTCTTCATCAAGTTGCTGCGTTAGAGACTTATAAAAGATTCCCTCTGTTATAAAGAAATGAACAATTCCGCAAACAATAAGAATTGAAAATTGAATATTAAGAAGATTCCAAAAATAATCTCCCATGAAGTTTATTTTGACTTTATAAAGCTGTTTCCAAAAAGTAAGAAAGCTTGCGATAAAAGGAACGAGAATATAAGTCACTAAAAGTTTCATTCTCTCAGTGCCAAAACATGATTCGTAAACACGTGAAAGCCTGTGATCTGCACAAATAACAGAATATCTTAGCGGTGTATAAGTTTTATCTTCTCCTTCCCAATATCCCCACCTATGAAGCTCTTCAAGAAGTTTCTCTGCTCGATGGAGAAAACCCGAGAAATAATATGAACGCTCTTTTGTTTTAACGGTAAACATTCCTAGAAAAGGAATGAATCCCTGTTCAACTCCTGTCACCTCACCAAATTCGACTTTAATTGCATCTTCTTCGTTCTTATCGACAATCAAAAAATAGTTTGGGTAAATATAGATCTTCTTTTCAAAAAGCTTCTTAAAAAACTTCTTACTCCAAAACCTTAGTCCTAAAAAACCAAACAAAGAAAATGAGCTCAAAACAATGTAAGCTGAAAATTGATTCCCAGTCATTTCTGATTTGAGAAGAAGTGGAATGATGAGAAATAGAATCGTAATGAAAAGAAGGCCTTTCTCAATCATCTCTGAAACAAAACATAAAAGCTTTCCATGCCGAGCATAGTTCAAAGTTCGAACTGGCATTTTCTGAAGAACAATGTTGGTTTCAGGTATTTTCATAGTTTTATCCAAATAACATTTCGGATAAAAACTTAAGATTTCATAAAGTTAGAGTCTGTTACTGATGATCAGGAAAGTTTTGCCATTACCGCTTTTAATAGTCTCCAGAATTGCTCAACTGAGTTGATATCAACACATTCATCAGGAGAATGGGCATTTCGAATATCGGGACCAAAAGAAATCGCCGGAAGCCCTTGTTTTTTAGCAATCAAGACTCCACATTCAAGCCCTGCATGCATGGCCAAAACCGTTGGGACCTCTTGAAAGGTTTCTCGAAAAACATCATTGCATAAAGAAATTAATGGATTGTTTATATCAGGTTTCCAGCCAGGATAGCCTGTATCGATTGAAAGTTCAAAACCACCAAGCTCCGAAAGTGCCTTTAATTTAGACTCAATGACATCGGCTTGGAGGTTATCATTAAAGCGAAAAGAGTTGAGGATAAACACTTCCCCATCTTTTAAAATAAACTTTGCAAGATTTGCGGAGAGACTTGTTAAAGGTAGCTCAAAGTCTGATTCAAAACCAAACACTCCTGATGGAAAAAGAGTGACAAAGTTTATTAATTCTTTTGAAGATTCCTCGCTAAGAAATTTTCTTTTTTCTGTTTCGCATTTCTCAAGATTGACTTCGTAAGAAAGATCATCTTTGTTCATCGTTTGATGAAAGAGTTCGATTCGAGACGATATCAGATCAATAGTTTTCTCTTCATCCCCTGATATCGTAAAGAAAACTTCACCATCTCGAGGGATGATATTGTGGGCCTTTCCAATTTGCGCCTCACTTAATAAGACCTCTGTGTTTTTAAGAAGCCCCAATAAATACAAAATTGCATTTTGCCTACCAAGGTGAATATCAACTCCGGAATGCCCACCTTTAAAGTTTTTAACTTCAAGCTTGTAATAGGATCTTTCAAGTTCTTCAGCATCAAGCATTTTAAAAACTTCAGCGCACTTTCCTCCAGCACAACCAATAAAAAACTGTCCAAAGTCTTCACCATCTAAGTTAAAAAGAAACTCTCCTTCGAGAAGTTTAGGATCAAGGTCCAAAGCTCCAAAAAGGCCTGTTTCTTCTTCAACAGTAAAAAGAAGATTCAGTGGAGGGCACTTTGCTTTTGAATCAATTAACGCTAAAGCAGCCGCGCAACCAATGCCATTATCCGCCCCCAAAGTCGTGCCATCGGCCCTTAGCCAGTTATCATCGCGATAAATTGGAATCTCTTGAGTTTTAAAATCAAACTCAAGGCCAGGTCTTGCGTCACAGACCATATCAACATGGTTTTGAATGATGACTCGAGGAGTTTTGGGATCGACTCCAGCCGGATCATAATGAATGGAAAGGTTTCCCTTTTCATCTTGAAAGAAATTGAGCTTTCGCTCTTTGGCGAAGTTTACAAGATAATCCAAAATGAGCTCTTCATAACCTGAAGGCCTCGGGGTTTTAGTAAAATCAATAAACTTGTCCCAAAGGATAGCGGAATCAAGTCCTGCAAAAGAATCTTTTGAAATTTCCATAAGTTAGCGTATATTCAAAAAAAAATGAAATCAAGTATCAAGGCCTAAAACTTGATAGACTCAGTAATATTTACTAATTTAGAGTCATAACAATCTCTAATTTAAGGTTTAAAAAAATGCACCCAAGGCTCATTTTCATTCTCATGGTTCTCATTATCGCGGGATTAGTTCTTCTTCAAAGATCAACGGCAAAGAAGACCAAAGCCCTGATGGAAAAAGAAAGAAAGTATTACGATCTTTTAAGTCAATTTAAGCAATCTCCTACAGATGAGATCCCTGAAGAGCTTAAGAGTGCTGCCATTCATTACGGCAAAGAAAAAGGTCTTAACGATACTGAAGCTCTTCGCAATCTTGATAATGACCTTAGTATTATGAGCAACCCTCAATAGATTTAAAAAAGTATGTATTAATGGAAGATGAAAGACTCACAAGCCTAAAAGATAGCCTTAAAGTTTTAAAAAAAGAAAACTTCTCCGAGCATGTGGAGCAAGAAGCGACAATACTTCTTTCTCATGAAATTGATCTTTTAAGTTTTGCCGTGAATTGCATTGATGATAATTTTCTAGAGATCAAGCAGCAATCTGAACAAAAACAAGTCCTTCATTTTAACAAAGACCTTTTTAATGAAGCTTCAGATGAAATGTTGTTCTCCACGCTTCTTATTCAACCTTATCTTATAATCCAAGACAAAGTGAAACGAGATCTTTACCTCAAAGAGCAGGACTCTTCTCAAGATTCGGAATCGGAAGAAGTCTCATCTCAAGAAGGTGAGAGCACTCCAGATGAGGAAAACTCCTAGGTTTTTTTAACAGAAGAGAAAACCGATTCATCCAAAAACTGGTTTTTATAATCAACATAACTCTTATAATGATTTGAATACTGATGAATTTCTTCTTCAGTCAGCTCTCGAATCACTTTTGCAGGGTTTCCTCTGATAAGAACATGGGATGGATATTTTTTTCTTGGAGGAACTAAACTTCCAGCAGCAACAAGAGAGTTTTCACCAATTTCACAACCATCAAGTAAACAGGAATTCATCCCAATTAAACTTCCCTTTCCTACTGTGCAAGCATGAAGTGTTACACTATGGCCAACACTTACATTTAAACCAATAATAAGAGGCATCTCTTCAATCACATGAAGCATACAAAGGTCTTGAATGTTGGTGTTCTTGCCAATTTTAATTTGGCTGACATCTCCTCTGACAACAGAGTTAAACCAGATAGAGACATTGTCTTCGAGCTCAACATCTCCAATGAGCTTTACACCATCAGCGAGATAGACACCTTCTCCTATTGATGGAATAGCGTCTTTAAATCGATAAATTTTACCCATTGGAAATGGCCCTGGTTTTACCAAGGAAGTTTAGAGATATATGTCGAAACGTTTTGAATATCTTCATCCGATAGCTTTTTAACAAACGGATACATTTTTTTATTCACTCTTACCTGATCACGAATTTGGGTAATGGACTGAACCAGATACCATTGAAGTTGACCACCAACCTTTGGTGCCTTTTGACCAACTTTCCCCTCACCTTTTTTACCGTGACAAGAAATACACTTTCCATAAATTTTATGACCAGCTTCAAGCTCTGGAGTATCGAGAACAACGAGGACTTCTTCAACAACCTCTTCCTCAACTGCAACTTTTGGAGCTAGCATTTCAGCTCTTTTCTTTTCAAGTTCGCTTAGTGTTGCAACTCGAGCTTCATGAGATTTTTTAAGCTCTTCATAGTTAAAACGCTCATTGCTTACAGGCAATTCTTTGTAACTTGATAAACCAAGAACAACGAAAAAAAGAATACAAGATACTGAGAAGACTACCAACCGAGTCATTTCGGCTTCTCCTTAACATAAGTCATAAAAATTACACGGATTTCAGTATAGTATTGGATGGGAGCAAAGTAAATTCAAACTTGCACTTCTAACGAATTATAGGCCCGTGTCCAGTAAGGACAAAAACCTCTTCAATTGACTCAACAAATCGAACTCTTTCCAAGTCCTCTTGAGACATAAAACCCTTTTCAGTCATTTGATTAAAATGGGCGATTAAATGGTCGTAATACCCGTCAACATTGAGGACGAAGCATTTCTTTTGATGAAAACCAAGCTGTGACCAAGTGTAGATTTCAAAAAATTCATCCATGGTCCCTGGACCACCTGGCAAGGCCACAAATGCATCGGAATGATCATACATAATCATTTTTCTGTCATGCATTGAATCAACTACTTTCAACTCAGTGCATCTTTGCTCGGTGATTTCTCTGGTTTGAAGAGATCGTGGAATCACTCCAAGAACTTCACCGGAGTTTTCCAATGCCGCTCGAGCAACCTCTCCCATAATTCCGATCTGGGCGCCACCATAAACAAGTTTGATTTTTTTCTCAGCTAAAATCTTTCCAAGTTTATAGGCCGTCTCCATATAGATTGGCTTCGTTCCCGTTCTTGAGCCGCAAAAAACTGCGAGTGATTTAATCATGGAAGTTCCTTTAGGATAGCTTTGTCCTTCATCATAATATTTTTCTTAAGTAATAGAAAATACTCTTGATTACCTGTTTTGCCTTTCACCAAACATTTCATGGCCTTAACAAGTTCAAAATGATTTTCAAAACAAAGCTTTAAGAAATTATTCAGAAAGCCTAGGACCTCTTCATCAGGACAAGTCACTATACCTTTTGAATTGAGATTCTTTTTTCCAACTTCAAACTGAGGCTTAAAAAGAAGTAAGGCCAAACCTTCATCTCTAATAATATTGCTCATCTCAGTCACGACTAAATTGAGACTGATAAAAGAAAGATCACTCACAATAAGATCAACTTTTTCCTCAAGAATACTAAGGTCCTTGGCATTTACTTTCTCGAGGTTCATAACCCTAGAATCATTTCGAAGCTTTGCATCGAGCTGATCACTACCAACGTCAATGGCATAAACTTTTTTTGCCCCTCGAAGAAGAGCGACTTCAGTAAAGCCACCAGTTGAAGCCCCTATATCGGCTACAGTTTTGTCTTTGAAATCAATTAGGAATTCATCAAGAAATGTCTCGAGTTTATGAGCACCACGACCAACATACGGATCGAGCTCCTCTATTGTCACATCCTCTTCAGAGCATATATGCCCTGGCTTGGTAACGATTAGACCCTTCACACGAACTTTACTTCCTTGAATCAAATCTCTCGCATGAGAACGACTTCTTGATAATCCAAGTGTCACAAGTTGCTTATCTAATCTGTCTTTCGTTTTCATTGAAATTTTAATGGGCCTCTAAAATTTTAGCTTTTAACTCAAGACTCTGATTTTCATTAAATGAAAACTCTTTTTGAACTTCACCTTCAACTTTTAGAAGAAGTTCAATTTCTTGAAAGAGGTTTTGAGATTTTTTCGAGGCTGTGCCCTTAAGAAGATACTCACTTTTTGCTTCAGTTGGTGTTATTTTGAAAGCGAGGGTTAACCCATCACGAATGGAAATTGCCGCTTCTTGATCAATTCGTATTTCTTCAAGGCTATGAGCTTCACTTAAAAGAATCGACTTGCCATCAAAGCCCTTTTTATGAATCATACTTATACTCATACTCAGTGAAGTAATTTTTTCTGCATAAAGACTTCCACTTTGAATAGAAAGAAAGAGTCCCAACAAAAGTTTAAGTATGAATCGAGTTTTTTCTATTTTCATTAATGTTCTCTATCTCGGGCTTATCTTTTATTTATGCCTAAACAAACCAGGGGGCCAAACGCCCTCAATCCCCCATTTTGATAAAGTTCTCCACTTTGGCATTTATTTTGTGTTGAACTTTTTTCTTTTTCTCATCACTCGAAAAACAAAAATCGTTTTTCTTTTTAATCTTTTTATTGGATCACTCATTGAATCCATCCAATACATTCTTCCCTACAGGTCCTTTGAAGTTCTTGATCTTCTTGCGAATACTTCAGGAAACATTATATCCCTATTGCTTATTTTAAAAATTCCTCTTCTGCAAAAGACCCTTCAAAAGTTAAACCCAGAGGTCCGGTAAGTAAGAGTCCATCTTCAAGTTTAGCTCCCAGTCGCTTAGCCGAAAATTCTCCTCCACGAGTTTCAATCTTTACTGACTCAAGGTCTGGATTGTTTTTAAAATAAGACATAGCGACTGCACTCACACCTGTTCCTGAAGAATAGGTTTCATCTTCTACCCCTCGTTCAAAAACTCTCATTTCAATAAGACCCTTTGATTTCCCTCTATAGAAATCAACATTTGAGCCATTCTTAAACCTTTGATCATGGCGAATTTTTGAAGCCAAATCCACAAAGTTCTGAACCTCTAGATCTCCTACCTCAAAAACACTATGAGGAACTCCTGTATTGATATAAAGAGAACTTTTATTTTTATAAAGATTAGTGATGTCGATTTCTCCAACTTCAGTAATGTCATTCATTTTAATCCAACAGGACTCATCAGAAACTTGCACGTCGTAACTATGTTTTTGGGTGAGAACTTTCGCTTCAGTATTAGGAGATATGAAATTCGATCGATAAAAATAATCCGTGACGGCCCTGAGGCCATTGCCACACATTTCAGCTTCACCGCCGTCGCTATTGTAATAAATCATAGTAAGAGGATCGGTTTTGTAGAAGATGATTCCATCAGCACCAATGCCAAAGCGGCGATGACAAAGCCTTGCAAGATCAAGCTTCTCTCTTATGGCATTACCATCCTTTTCGCTAAGCAAAATAAAATCATTGCCAGCAGCGGAATATTTCACGAACTTAATCACTGCGTCACCTCAGAAAGATTGTCAAAAACATCATGAGAAAGTTATAACTTATTTTCACTCAATACTAAATCATATGACCACGATTTAGTTCAAGATGGGACATTAGCTCAGTTGGTTAGAGCTCCCGGCTCATAACCGGGCGGTCGCAAGTTCAAGTCTTGCATGTCCCACCATTAAATTGCTTATCACAACCATTTGTTGTGATTTTTGGAAAGACTCCTAAAAAGGGAGCCTTTTTTATGTGTAGCTTCACCGAATAATTATCAACCATTTCAATTTTCTCGAATATCTGGCTAATCAGCGCTCTTTTTGTTGACCTATCTAAACTCTTAAACCTATTAGAATATGTAGCGATCTTTTGCTGCACTATGGAAATATCAGGCTTTTTAAGCATAAGCTCTTTTAGATTCTCTTTTTCTTCGATTTTTTTAACCAGCCCTATTTTCTTGTTTTCAACATCGTTTAATTTTTTGCTCAATGTCTCAATCGCTGGCCCACTCAAGTCATCTCTTGTCATATATTCAACAATCCTATCGCATTGTTTTTCTAGCTCTGTAACTTTATTTTTTAGTTTACTAATTTCACTACTGATTCTTCTCAAACCATCTCGCTGTTTTGCAACGCTCTTTTGAACTAGCTTTTCTAAATGTCCTGAGTTCTTAAAGTAGCTAATTACACGTTCTTCGATCTGACTTTCTAGAAGTGAAGCATTTATCCTTTGTTTCGATTTTTTTGAATAGTAATAACGATAATCTTTTGATCTCCCATGACCAACATGGCCCTGCAATGGTGATCCATCCTTAGAAATGAGTACTCCAGAAAGTAAATATATGTGATTTCTTTTCCCGCACCGTGCCTGAAACTTTTTTAATTTCTCACGCTTAGAGACAACTTCATATACCAATGATTCGTCTAGGATAGGCTCATAGTCTAAATTACTTGTTATTTCTTGCTTGGTCTTCTTATCAACATAATGATAACGAGAGATATACCTCCATTCGACATTCTTTAAGATATTATTAAACCTAAAAGAACTGAACGGCTTTCCTTTATCAGTAATTCCCTCAGCATTCGCTCGTCTAATTGCCTCTGCCTTGCTTGAACTCTCTAAGAATAAATGCAGCAATCGTAAGAGATCTTTAATCTCACTCTCATTTCTGATGAAATGCCCCTTTCTGTCTGGACAGCGGTCTAAGCCTAGCAAGTCTCCAGCGCCATTTATTTTCCCATCTTTCTCCAAGCGATCTAAAATGTTTCTTTTAATTCTTAATCCTGTAACCTTACTTTCGTAAGTTGCAAGAGACGCCATCATTGTTTCTAGCATTTCACCAGAAGGGTCATCAGTGTCTAAATTTGATCCAATAAATTTTAATTTAACATTATTTTTATCACAGTGTTGCTTAAACAATAGGTAGAAGAAAGTATCACGCATAACTCTTGAAAGCTCTGAACATACGACTCTATCAACTTCACCTTGATCTATTAGCGTCCAAAGTCTTTGAAATCCGGGCCGTTCCATATCTCTTGCTGACATCCCAGCATCTTCAATTACTTCAATAACCTTGTAAGGAATGCCTTTTGATTCATATTCTCTTTTTATCTCATCCTCAGCACGTCTCTTTTGCACGGGAAGTGAACCATCTTCGATACGGATACCATTATAGAATGCTTGTCCTTTTGTGCTAACTCGAATGTAGATTAGAATTCTAATCGTTTCAGTGCTCATTTAAGGCTCTCCAGAAAAATAAAACGATGTCCTCTTGAAGCTCTATCCCTTCATCTTTTTCTAGCAAATATATTTTTTTGTTAATTTTCTTGCGTTTTGATTTCTTTAATTTTAGCACACACTGTTTACAACGAGAATCTCGTCCATTTTTTCCATTGGACTTTAAGTAAAAGGACTTAAATGTTTTACTCTTCTTACAAAGACTGCAAACCTTCATAAAGGTTTGTTATCACCACTTTCCGAAAGTATTTAGGTCTAAAGTATTAGTCTACTTTCATTTTACCAAATGCTATTTTTAAATAAACTTTATCTCCAGACTTTTTAAGAAATTTAAAATCCTTTCTTAATTTAGCGTTTTCCTTCAAAATTTTGCCTTTTACCTTGTTGTGAACCTCCATAAGAGTTTGTCCTTGTTTTTCCTTATTTATTCCTATCTTATCAATTTCAGAGAGTGACATCTGATTACGCTTTAAAACAGAAAATAAGTTTTTTTTCTTGTTCTTTTTTCCATATTCCACAATGAGTTCAAGGTAGAGCGCCTCTCTTTCGGAAATTTTAAGACTTTTTGCCTCTTTCCAATTCTTTTCCATTATCCTGTAGATCAGTTCTTTCTTTTTACTTCCATTTAAGCTTTTAATCTCTCTAATTGAGATTACAGGAGTAGTTTCCTCAATAAGAAAGGAAAAACCTTCAAATTCCTCCTTAATTAGCTTAGCCTTGCTAAGAGAGTCTCTGTTAAAAACCTCTAAGAGAAAATACTCTTTACCTTCAAAATGAACCTCCGTTTTCATTAAATCAAGTAAAGCAATTTTTTGATTAAGACTTAAAAGATCTCCTTCAATAAGACGAGTTAGTTCCTTAATCCCACCCTTCGTACTATAAAGACTAAGACAAAATAAAAACAATTTTTTTATTTGAGAGTTTTTAGGTCTTCTTTTATATTTTTTAAAAATTCTCTCATATCTAGTTAGCAGCAATGTCCAAAATAACTTGCGCCTTCCATTTTTTGAAAACTCCTTGCGAGTTATTTTTGTTTTCGCTATAGCCTTAATGTCATCAACTTCAAATAAAGAGCAAATGCATTTTTCAAAGGATTCTCTCTTTGAATTGAAATAATAATTACCAAAGAATTCATAAGCTTTCATAACGTCTCCTCACTTTGGAAGTGCCCCCCATCATTTCTTGTGGAGACTTCCAAAAAAATAATTATATTTAAACACTAATATTAATTCATCAACTAAGGAGATTTTGATGAAAGAATTTACTTATTTTTACAACGTGACCCTACCTGAAACGAGCTACATTGAAAACCGCTCAAACGAAGTTTTTATAGACATTATGAATAGGGCGTCTTCTCGTTTAGAAAACTACCTTATCCGAAAAGGAATTGAGTACGACAAAGTTCTAATCTCAAGCTATCTGCTGATAATTCCGAAGGAGATCGATTCTGAAGCGAAATGCTTTATCGACAATATTCAGGACCTTTTTGATTTATTCAAAGCCTTCGTCGAAGAAGAAGCTTCATCAATCCAAGTTCCAATTAATATTCAAGCCGCAAATGCATAGAGGGCCTTGTTGTACTTAGTAATCAAACTTAAGTTGCAACAAGTAATTTAAAGAACTGAGTAACCTCTGGGCTTTTACTGTAATTTCAATACGAAAAAACTGTAAATTACAGAGGTTACTCAGTCAACAAACTTGAAAGTGGTAAATATGACAAAAAAGAAAAAATATTTTAATCAGAGATCAAAGTATAAGTATATGCCAGACAAGGTGTTTATATCAGTTTAC
>JBMYPC010000074.1:0-15291 GCA_049599895.1 Bacteriovoracaceae bacterium
AGTTGGTTAGAGCATCTCCCTTTTAAGGAGAGGGTCCTGTGTTCGAGTCACAGCGAGATCACCAACTGTTTAAAAATCTAGTCCCAACGACTAAAAGCAAACTCAAATTTGCTCCCATCGTCTAGTCTGGCCTAGGACACCGCCTTTTCACGGCGGTAACAGGGGTTCGAATCCCCTTGGGAGTGCCATATTTGACCCCGAAAAGTTAACTTAAGTGTTTAATTTTTCGGGGTTTTATTTTTTGTGCTCGATAAAGTCGGGGTCACTGGGGTCGTGTCAGTCGGCAAGGGTTCGGACTTTACTTTCGACTGCTCACTTTTCCATTTTTACATTCATGTGTGAATGGGTTGTAATGGCCAATTAATTTCCCCATACAGGCGCATTTCTTGTCAATATATCGAATTGTTCCATTACTTCCAAAGCAAGCTTCGACGTATTCTCTAGGGAACCTTTTATGAGCATCCTTAACTCTTAAATTGTGAATTGTAGTTTTAGAAAAACGTAAGACTTTGTTTATCTCCTTTCTAATTTCTACTAGGTCCTCCCTTGGCAATCCTCCGAGTGGCATATCCTTCTTCCTCACTGGCATGTGGACCTTACTTCTAAATTGTTTTTCTATTGAATTTCCAGAGTGGTAATCCCTTACTTCTTTTAAAGGTAGACCGTCAGGGGTAGATTTCACCATAAGGGCCAATTCCTGAATTTCGGTTAATTTGTCCTCCGGTACCCTTCCCCTTGAAAACCACTTCTCCATGGCCGAGCTAGAAACCTCCAAAACACCGGCCCAATCCTTCCTAGAAAATCCCTTCATTAGATTCTCTAACTCCTTTCTGGTGACTTCCTTGACCCTTTTTCTGGACATTGTGACCACCTATACAGCCTATTCTAGTTTTATAGGTCTGTATCGGCAATAAAGTCTGGACCTAAAGGGCCCCGAGTCCTTCACTCTCATATTTCAGTCGTTATAATTTATTTATAGTCGCCTCTATTGTTTTTTCGGAAAAAGCTTTTTCGGAGGATTGTCTTTATGTGAAAAACGAGGAATGAGAGCATCAGCAACAATTTTACCGTCTTTAACAAAAACTAATAAATAGTATTCATCATATAAAACTTGTGTGAATTCATCACATTTATAATAGCAGGAAAAATCAACTCCATCTCGGTCCTTTAGAATCTCATATGGAAAAATCACATATGCATAATCATATCTATCGTCAGCAACCAAAGAATCTTTTCTAATATCAAAGTTACCAAACTCCTCACTCCAATCAACTACACCAGAAGAACAATAGTAAATTTTTCCAAACAGAATAAGGGCGAAAAGCAGCAAAGCAGCGACTATTACCTGAATTGTTCTAAGAAATATCTTTTTCATTTTTTATTAATTCTAAACCGCTTATCTTTAATTAAACGTTCAAATTCTTTAATAATGTCTTGATCAAAGTTGGCCGATTCTTTTAACTTTTCACCTGCTTTTAAACCTAAAGAATTATTATGATAGTCCATATCAATAGATTCCTTTGTTCTTTTTGATGTTTGCTCGTGAGCATCAAGAAATTCTTTTGCTCTTTCAACTCCTATCTCTTTTGCTGAATAAGCAGACCATATAAAGTGCCTAAAAGCATCAGCTTCATTGTCTTGAGCAGGGTCTCCTGGATATCTTTTTTGCATTAAATTGATGGCCTTACGAGACGTTTTATACATCTTATACGCATCATATGGGTGTTTAAGTATTAAATCTAATTCTGCATCAGTTATTCTGACTTTTTTGTCGTAAGTCTTCAGTAGATCCATGAGCTTTCGATTACGATAGTCTTTATAGTAGTTTTCATCGTACTTAGAAGAAATTGCTAATCGTTGTCCTTTTGTTGGTAAAAATACTAAAAGAGAGGGTTTGAATATTGCGCTTTTTATTGACTCAGGAACATAGATTTTAATATTGACACTACTATAGCCACCATTTGAAGTTAACTTCATATATAATAACCATCTTCCGTCAAAACCCACACCGGCTCGACTACTTTAGCTCTGCTGGAGGATGGTGCAAAAATTGACTCCAACTCTCTATAATCACTTTGGTATTCTCTAAAGCTATCTTTTAAACTTTTATACTGACCAATAACCTTTTGTACTTCTGAAGGTAGAAAATCGTTGGCAAAATTCTTGAATTGATTTTCAATAAATCTATTTCCAAAACGACTCCCCGACAATAACCCCCATATTAGAGTTTGAGTATCTTCTCTTGATATTTGTTTGATATGATAGCTCTTTAATATTTTAGGAAGCCAGCTTCTGGACTTTAAATCTAATTTTCCCGGATAAGCTCCATCCCCTTTCAGGCCACGCTCTTCACCTCCATGAATACAAAAACTCTGGAGATTAAACTCATACGATTTACCTGGGGATAATCTCAACTCTCCCGAATTCTCTAACTCTCCAAGTTGTTTTAAAGTTTCCCTTCTTAGAATAGAGGCTATCTTCAAAGATTCTAAATCGCTTGCTTCATCTAGATCACTTATAATTTTTTTGAATATGTTGTAATGGCTCTGAAAACCCTGGGGCCTACTAGACTCTCTAGACTTCCAATAAGCATGATTAAACTTTGTCTTCACGGGACCCGCTGTTGAACAAGAAAGCAACAAAATAAGTGGGAACAAAATGATGATAAGCTTATTACGCTTCAATACTTACCTCTTTTAATAACCTTCCAACTTGCTCCTCGTCCCTTTCCTTCCAATTTAACAATGTTATTCCTTTTAAACTCTGTTAAAACTTTCTTTATCAATTGATTGCTAACAGAGGGGCACAACCGTTCAATTTCTTTTAGTGAAAATGGCCCAACCTGTGAGAGAATAATTTTTTTTACAACATCAGTCTTCCCACCTCTTGACTCTACTAATGGTGCCTTCTCTACTTTTTCACTCAATTCGTTATATGCTCTTCGTATATGAGAGACAAAAAACATCATCCAAGGAAAAGGATCGTGATTACCCTCATGCCAATCTTGAGAGGATTTTTTCAACACTGAGTAATAGTCCTCTTTTTGCTCTTCAACAATCCTTTCTAGGCTAATATATTTACCAATCTCGTAATTGTTTTGATACAGAAGTAGAATTGTTAATAGTCTTGAAACTCTGCCATTGCCATCTCGAAAAGGGTGAATACATAAAAAATCTAATATTGTATTTGCGACAATCCCTAAGTCAGGACCATCTTGCTGAGAAATACAATGGCGGTATTTTAAGCACATCTGCTCGATTGCATTTGGTGTTTTTTCTGCAGAGACAGGAACAAAGCGGACAACCCTTTCTCCATTTGGAAATATTTCTATAATCTCATTATTCTTTTTTTTAAATTTTCCAGCATCTCCACTAGAGTTTTCTTGGCAAAATAAATGGAGCCTCAAAAGAGTTTCTGAATTAATCTCAACTTTTTTATAGTTTTTATGAATCCAAGAAAGAGCATTTTTATATCCTAAAACCTCTTCTTCGGGTCGATCAATAGGACGGACTTTTCCAGATAATAGGGGAAGTAATCTATCTTTTTCAACTTCAACTCCCTCAATCCTATTAGACGATTCTGCACTTTGAATAATGGCAATTTCACGAAGAGCACCCATGGCCTCAGGTCGTGTTTTGTGCCACAAATCTTGCTTCCCTTTGGCCTCCATACACTGTCCAATAAGCCAAACAACGCCCTCAGGATATTTTAGTTCATTACTCATATTTCAAAGCTCCATTTCTAGACACTATAATTGCACAAAAGGTAGCTAATTAGTAGCCTACTATTTGTTAAGAGTAGCTATTTAGTCCAGACTATACTTTCTTTTCTTCTCTGTTCTTACTCACTTTAGTCGTTATAATTATTTTATAGTCGGCATACATACCAGACTATATCGAGATCTCAAATAGATAGCTCTCTAAATATTGAATATCTCTACTCGGGGTCAAAAAAGGCTGGGAGTGCCATATTTGACCCCGAAAAGTTAACTTAAGTGTTTAATTTTTCGGGGTTTTATTTTTTGTGCTCGATAAAGTCGGGGTCACTGGGGTCGTGTCAGTCGGCAAGGGTTCGGACTTTACTTTCGACTGCTCACTTTTCCATTTTTACATTCATGTGTGAATGGGTAAACTTCTCAAACACACTTGCTCCCGCTTTTCGTGACACTAAACTAGAAGAAGACAATAACTTTGGATATGGTGCTCATTGGTGGCTGAATGTCGATATTCCTAAAAAGAAAGAAGTTCGCCCCTTTCCTATGCTCTCTGAAAAAGTTCTCTTAGGCCTAGGTCACCATGGACAAATGCTTATTGTTCTTCCCACCCTCAATGCAGTTATCGTAAGAAATGGATCTGATAAAATAGAAAAGATTGATCGTAATATCTTTTTTAGTCTTTTCTTAAAAGGAGTAAGGCAATGAAGTATCTCTCGCTTCTTATTCTCCTTTCACTGAACTCAAGCTGTTTTCATATTGCCAAGGCCTTGCCCTCAAACTTTGCAAAAGAATACTGCTCCTGCCGCTTTGTAATGAATCAGACTGATGAGTATTGTGAAGACTATGTAACCCTTGAACAACTTCAGGTAGGAAGTTACGAGGTGGACGAGGAAAGAAAAATTGTTCGCGCGAGATGGTTAGGAGTTGAAAGTGAGGCCATGCACTACTCAAAGTTTAGTGGATGTGGCCTTAGTCGATAGAAACTTCCTGATTAACTGTTTTAATTCTTTTTCTCAATCCCTGAATAAATCTTAAAGGCCATTTCTTTTGAATTAAGTTCATAAGCCAAGTAGGAATCCAGCCTTTCATATCCCCATGAAATTCAAAGTTTATTTCTGTGAGATCTGGCGCTTTTTGAGTCAGGATGAGATTTAAGGTTTTAACATCCGCTTGAACATGGGAATTGTCTTTAAGAGAATTGTCCTCAATTGATTTTCCCGATAACAGATAGGAGCCATCTGAAATCTTTTGAATTTTCCCTTTTAAAAGAAACTCTCTGTCTGAAGCAGGCCAAGGAGTTTTGTAGTATTCAGAGAAAATATACTCCTCTTTGCTCAAAGCCTTATGCATTTTTACGTTCTTAAGTTTTGGTGACCACAAGTGTTTTTTCTTATGATCTCTTAAGATTTTTAATACTTGTTCTAAAGATGCACCCACGAAGCCATACGCCTTAAAAGGCATAATCGCCCCTTTTGTCTGTTTAGTATAGATAGTTATTCCATCCTCTTCAGCGACCTTAGTCCACTCATTTGTGAAAGCACAAAAAGGGATAATAAAAACAAGAGCTAAGCTAACATACTGAAAACACTTCACATTTGGTCCTTTTCCATGAAACCTCCAGAAAAGTTTGGCATATCAAACATGTTATTATCAACAAATTTTTGCTTTGTTTGTGAAAATCTAACGATCATTTTCTTTACGCCCCTAGAAGTTTTTCAGGTTTAACCAACTGTAAATAGAGGCGTGATAAATTTTAATGAGTTTAATCATTATTTTATTTGTCTTTTTTCTGGAGAAAAAAATGCTTCGAGCTTTTTCTGCTTCTAAAAAACTATCATTTCTTTTGATCGTTTGTTCGTTAACTTTTAGCGGTTTTACTTTTGCCCAACCTCAGTTAGGTACTAATCCTCAGAACTATGTTGAAAGAGCCGTCTTTCAAACATTTTGGGAAAAGATTGATCTCAAAGGAAAAAATAAAGATAGCTTTCTTGGAATGTTTAGCCTTCTTGCTCAAGGAGAATCATCGATTAAGCACGACACCCTAAAGATTATTGATGGTTCTGGTGGAACTAAAATGATTATGTTCTCCTATGACAAAAGAGATGGAAACCCAGATACGTTCAAACAATTTATTGAAGATGCTAAGATGATGGCCCTTACAGAAACTGAGTACAAAGTCGTAAAAGACGATCAAAAACAAAAAGCCGAAGATGCTGCCGCAAAAGCAAAAGAAGCAAAAGATAAGCTTGCTGCTGGAGTTGCTGAGTTTAAGGCCAATGCGATCACAACCACTCTCCATGTCCCAAAAGCCGAGTTCAATACAATTGATAAGATTAAAACTCATCTTTATTTTAAAGCCGGCGAATTACCAGCTGAATATGGTGAAGTTATTGATATGAGCGCTTCAGGTTCGTCAATATTCTTGATTACAAGCCAAGAAAGAATTGAAATCATCCAAGACTACCTCACAAGCCTTACAGCCGATGCTTTTCGAGTCCACATTATTGTCCGGGCCATTACCGCTGATCAAAATGATATGTTCAGCTTTGATGCAAATCTAAAAGACCTTGGAATTGGTTCGGCCATGATGAGCTATGGTGGAACAGCGGCAGCTGAATCTCTGGCAAGCCTAATTTTTGAAACTGATGATTTCACCAGTGCATTAAGTGTTGAGAAGTCAAAAGGAAATAGTCTAAGAGTTGCTGAACTCTCTGCAACAGTTGACTGCTCTCAAGAAGAGCTAGTTGAAATGAAGAGCACCGAGTTTAGACCTCAAATTTCGATAACAGCCGAAGGTGTTCCCGTCTTTCAAGAGACTGAGGCCGGTGAAAAACTTATTATTAAAGACCTCTCAATTACAAACCTTCACGAGTACCAACATCAAATCAAATCTAAAAGACAGGCCCTTAAGGAACTCTATTTCGAAGGTGAAGAAGCAAAAGAGCTTCAAAGACTACAGGATGAGGGTGCCCACCCATCAGTTATCTATGAAAAGGCGCAAGAGTTAACAGCCAAGTTTGATAAAATTGTTGAAACGGAATATAAGCCTCTTTTTAAGCAACTTGAAATTCGTTTTAAATATGAAGTTTCATCTGGTTCTCACACGAGTGAAGTTTCTAGTGGAGAAGCTGTCTCTTCAGGGAGAGGTGAATCCTATAACAAAGGTGAAGCTGTTGTTCGTCATGGTAAAACTGTTTTCCTTGGTGGGTTTCAAAATGAAATCACAAAAGATAGCCAAAGAAGACTTCCGGTCTTAGGAGATATCCCTGTTTTTGGCTTACTTTTTGGTAGTACAAGTGAACAAGAGTCCAAAAGTGAAATTGCTTTTACAACCAGTGCGGTTATTGAAAGTCATTACACACAGAAATATCTAAGAAGCAGTTTTGATCTCGCTCGAAACGCTCTTGAAAAAGGAGTCACTGGAGTCCACCATCCCTGGCGTACTCTTGAAAGTCCTACTCAAGAATGGATTGTTTCTCATGAAAAAGATGATAATGGACAATATATTGGAGCAGGACAAAGAGTAAAAAAGAAGTTTGAAGGAAGTAAACCAGATCGAGTTTTTGCTGGAGAAGCTTTTGTTAAGGCAGTCATTGCTCCTTTAAAAGAAGGTGGAGTGATTGGAACTTGGCGAGACCTTGATATCGCGATTGGACACCTGGAGACCATGGACACAAGACCAAAGGGTGAGCTTTTTGAAGAACTCAAAAACCTTCAAGCGGCTAATCGCCTTGAATATCAAGGAGCAAAAAGAGTCGCTCAACATTTCCCAGGAATTGAAAAAATCAATATCGAATCAATGGGAACTGATGGGCTCGATTTTATCGAAAGGCTAACTCTTGCTCAGATACAGATTTGGGTCACCACAGGAGTTTATCTTGAACTCATCGAAGTTCTTGCAAACGCGAGAGAAGAAGGACGTATTGGTGGTGTTTCAAATAAGAAAAAACATCCCCTGGGATATACTCTTGAAAAAGGTGTTCTTACTGAATATATGAGAGAGAAAGTTCTTAATCACACTGGTGAGAAAACGATAAAAAAGAAAAGCTCATCTCGTGAAAGCTTTAAGCCACGATGGAAAAAATAAAAAAAGTTAGTTACCTCGAGAAAGAACTTCTTTAACTGAATCTTCTATTGTTGATTCAATTTCAATGCATCTGTTTAATGCACACATTTGAAGTTTTTCTCTTAGAGATTGATCTTGCATTATCTTTTCAATTTGAACAAACAGCTCGTGATAATGATGAGGTCTATAAATAAGCCCCGTTTTCTCATTCTCAACAATTTCTCCAGCACCGCCAAGTCCCGTTGAAACGACAGGTATATTCGCCTTAAATGCTTCAAGAAGAATCCTTCCAAAAGGTTCTTTTTTTAAGGCACTATGAACGAGAAGGTCTGTTTCAGAGAAAATCTTTTTAGGAGACTCAAGTCCCATAAATTGAATCAGTTTCGATTTCTTAAGTTTGAAAAGATCTTTATCATATCCTTCATGTCCACCTGCTGTTTGATAAATCTGTGCCCCATAGATTCGAACCTCTTCAACGCCAAGGTCAATAAGGCCCTTTTCATAAACATTAACCATATGAATCAAATCATGAATGCCTTTCCAGGGGGCAAGCATGCTTACACTTGAGATGACTTTAATTTCCTTTGTCTCTTTTTTAGTAATTTTCTCACCAACAGGATTATAGATACGCTTCACTCCAACTTTTCTCTTAGTCATCTGAACTAATTCTTGAACAACATCATTTGAGTTTCCAATGAAAGTCAGTTTGAAACTTTCACCACTGATCAGTTTCCAAATGATCTTAAAGATTCCTGTGTCTATTGGATAATCTCTAAAATGCCATACAAAATGACCTTTAAATGAAAAGAATCTTGCACAAAGATAAAACGGAAAAGCGATTTTATTTCCATTGCACCAAAGGAGGTCCTGATCTTTAATAATCCTCCTCAACTTAAAGATAAGAAGCCCTAACTGCATTAAAACAAATAGGGAAAGTGGATTCTTAATCGATCGAGAGATTTGAAAGAGTGATTTTGGATAACTTAAAGTGAGAATTTTAGCATGAGGGATATTGAGTTTAATAAAGTTTTCGATCTTATCTGTATCACCTTTATCAAGACTTGGAATAAGAAACTTAATTTCTTCTGACGTTCCTTTAAGGCCTAGCTTTATTTGATGAATAAAACTTCTTTCAGCGCCACCAAGGTAGGGAGAATTCAGTATAAAAAGCCTCTTTTTCACCCAATCTCCCTTAAAAGCATTTTAACGAGATCTTTATAACGATCAAGGCCATGTTCCTTTTTCACATGATCAAAGGCATTTTTTGATAAATTCTCATATGAGTTCTTGAGAATTTCCCAAGTATGAGAAACAGTGGTCCTATCAATTGAATCGAGAACAATTCCATTATATTGATCATGAACATTTTCCGAAAGTCCCCCTGATCGAAAAACCACACCTGGAACCCCGTAACAATTACCTTCTAATATTGAAAGCCCAAAGCCTTCATAAAAGCCAAGATGCGAATGATCAAGAGAAAGAAGGAGATTTAAATGAGACTCTTTATAAACTTGCTCTCTTTTTTCATCAGTCATCTCCTCTAACGAATGAATTGTCAGTTTAGAAGACTTACGAGTTGCCGAAAGCGTCAGCTCCACCTCTTTCTCTGATATTTCCTGAAGAAGTTCACAAAAAGTAATGACGCCATCAATATTTTTGTGAGGGACATCACGAGCAATACAGCAAACTTTAATGACTTCTTTTTCTAGAGTCTTTTTATGAAACTCACTATGAGAAGTCTCAATACAATTGGGAAGAATGATATCTCGTGCATAGTTAGGTCTATAACCTAGAGAACATAATTTTTCATAAGTAAATGCTGAAATAAAAAAGTTATACTTGGCATTCTCAAGATAATCCAGCTGAGGTCTTTTAAGGAGTCTTTTAACGAATTTCTTTAGAGGATTGGGGGATGTGAAAAGAATTTCTGAGCCATGAATAAAATTAGCGTAAGGAACATCTGTTTTTGAAAGCTTTAAAAAATACCCACCTAAATAATGGACATTAAAAATCATTTGAAATTCATCTAACTTTGAAGCCTCAATCTTCCTTTCTTTCCAATTAAGGAGCTCGTAATCGATCTCAAGATCCTTAAAGACTTTCTCAAAGTTTAGTGTATAGGAAGTTAGTCCACCAAGTTTGGGAAGATAATCAGAGGTAGTCAGAAGGAACTTAGACGAACTCAACAATCTCTCCAACTTTTTTGATTCGTCCTCTCTCACCTCTACTCAGAAGATATTCTGATAAAAGCTTCGCAACCGAATGATGAGAAAAGAGTTTTTCACAGTTCTCCCGTGCACCTTGGCGTAAGTTCTCATCATCGAGGGAGTTTATCGCTAAACTTATTTTCTCTTCAAAGTCTTTTTGATTACCTTCTTCGAAAATAAACTTTTCAAAACCTACTGCCTTCATCACTTCAGGGATGGCACCACTACTCGACCCCACAACAAGGCATCCAGAAGAAGCTGCTTCAATTATGACTCTCCCAAACTGTTCTTTCCAAAATTCCCGAGTAAGTGATGGTAAAAGAAGTATGTCGATATCCTGATAGAAGAGATGGGCCTGGTCGTGAGGTAAAGTTCCTATAAAATCGATCTTTTCATCTGCCTTTACCAAACTATCTAATGGGCCTCCACCAACAATTTTAATGTCATCATTGGGCCCTAGAAGGCTTGAAGTAAGATTCAGTATCATTGAGATACCTTTTTCTTCAGTGAGTCTTCCAATGTAGCCTAAAGTTATCTTTCCTTGTTTGCCCCTACCTTTCTCTCTAAACTGAAATTTCTTTTCATTATAGGAAAAGGGTAAATAATAACACTCTTGCTTAAGATTCTTCCAGGCAACGACGTCCTGAGTTTCACTACAGCATCCCATGATCATTTCGACGTCACGATTATTCATTCTTTCGAAATGCCTTAAGAAATGAAGTTTTGTCTTTTTGATGTTTTGACAAACCCATAGCCAAATTTGGGTCCTCTTATTTTTAGTAAAAAGCTTAACAAAGCTTAAAACAAATAATGAAAGACTCCATGTCTCTTGGGTTAAGATAATTTTTCGATATTCTTTTTTTCTTAAGATATTCCATAGCTGAATCGGACAGAAAAAAGTCAAGCTTCCATTTCCTCTAAAATAAGTATTCAAAGCATGAACATCACTAAAAGAAGAATCCACTTGTTCATCAAATTGATACTCAAGATTTTTTATAAGATTGGCCTTCCAAGTCTTGGGACAAATAATATCAACTTCAATACTCTGGTCACTTGCAAGATTTGACCAAACCTCACGATTTGTATTTACAACTAAAGGATGACCAACGACTAAAACTTTTACTTTTTGCATAATTCGGTATAGCTCTCTTCTAAGTTCTTCGTCATTTTTTCAATGGAAAACTCATTTCTTATCTTTCTCTCTCCAGAAGTTCTGAGCTCCTCAAAATTATTATTCTGAGAATGCTTTTCAAGAATCTCTTTAAGAATATTCTCTAATTCAACTTCAGCCCCCTCCTGATGAGAATGAAAAATAAAGCCCGTTTTTTTAGAATTTAAGACTTCTCTCACTCCGCCAGCAGCTCCTCCAACAACAAGGCATCCTTGAATCATTGCTTCGGCAACAACCAACCCAAAAGGCTCGGGAGTCGTTGAAGAATGAATAAAGAGGTCTGAAGCTGCAAAATAAAGTGAGAGTTCGTTAGTAAAGGGATGAAATTCAATGATTCCATCATCGACAAGATTTTTTGATTCCGATTTTAATTGTTCGAGGTACAGGATATCACTCTCTCGCTTTGCTTCTCCAACAATAATGAGTTTGCATTTTTTCACAATCTCTTTATCTTTCTCATAGAGATTATTTAAAGCTCGAATAGTTAGGTGATAACCTTTCCATGAACAAATTCTTCCCGCTGTTATCATAAGATAATCTCGGCCCTCAATTAATTGTTCACGCAAGCTTAAAATCCGCTGTTCTTCATGCTCCTCAAAGGGAATTCCATAATGAACAATCCTTTCAAACTTATTCGGCTTTCTTAAATTCAGAAACTGATGATGAAGATTTTTTAAATACTGAGTATTAAAAAAAAGTGCATCAAATGATGTCGCCGTCGCGAGCTTATCTAATGTTCCTCCAACAGGGCCATGCTGAAACCAAACTTTTGGAATTCCAGTACTTCCCCCCAAACTCATGGCAATTTGGGAATAAGGCATTGTATTGTTAATAACTGTAAAATCATGTGCTTTAAAAAAAGACATAAGAAATAAACGAAGTTTTCCCAGACTTTTTATTGAAGTTAACTTAAAAGGAAAAGGGAGCACTGAAACTTCAATACCATGCTCTTTTGCAATTTCAACAAATTCACCTGAGTTAAAAAAAAGAATATGAGGTTTATACTCCCCGTATTTGAGGTGGCCAAGACAAGCATTAAGGACAAACCTTTCTGCACCACCAAGATATCCATTCGGTGAGACATAAAGTACCCGTCTTTTTCCCTCAGATTTCAATTCATCAGATTGATTCATAGTCTTTATTTTAAGTGATTCTTATAACGATGCGAGCTTTTTTCAAGGAAACTTAGAATTATGAGGCCTTTTTATCATTGATGTCCGCATCGTTGAAATTAATAATAAGGTCATCCTCTGTAAGTCCATCAGCATCATTCAAAAATTCAATGTGAAAATCGTCAATTTGTGAAGATTCGATCACTCGTACATCTTTTTTTCTTAGATACTCAAAGAGGCTTTTAGGATTCATCTCAAGGGTATCAGTTCCCTTCCACTGGTTCTTCCCAACATATAGATAAAGACCAATCAAAGAAAAGGAATAGAAGAAATAACTCGATACCGGAAAGCTCTTAAGAAACGTTAATGGGAGTGCCAGTGCCACACCATGAAAGATGGCCATGACAGTTCCGACATTATTAATTTTAATTTTAAATTCATCTCTTAAAAGATGATGAACGTGCAATTTATCACCACTAAAAAGAGAGCGCTTATTATAAAGTCTTCTCAGAAAGCTTATCCCTGTCTCAACCATATAAATATTTAAAGGCATCACAGACATCACAAATCTGGCCCCCATCGGATAACCTTCAAGGCGATCAAAGATGAGGCAACCAAGAAAAACATTAGCAAGACCAATAAAACTTCCACCAATTTCACCCATGTGAACAATTGATGGCAACTTATTAAAAAAGTAAAAAGCGCCAAGTCCAGTAGCAAAGCTTATCAGAACTGGAAAATAACTATAATCTCCAGCCTGATGGAAAAGATAGGCCACCAGCATAAGATTTGAAATCGTCATTTTAATGGTCAGAGTATCAAGACCATCCAGGAGATTGGCACCATTCATAGTTCCCAGTGACCAAAACATAAGAACAATAAAAGCAAGAACCTGATAAGAGCTAATAATTTCAAAAGACATTGTCACAGCAAAGAAAGTCACAGCGACAAATTGAAAGATCAGTTTTGCTATCGGGCGAAGCTCATATTTATCGTCAAGATAACCATAGAGAACGACAATGCCCGCACTCACCATCCATCTATGAATAATCCAGTTTGAAGATAGATCGTGCTGAAAAAGAAAATAGACAATTCCAGCAAAGACCCCCATCGCATAAGGGAAGCCTCCTAGTTGAACAGCATTGGTTGTCGATTTACGAGCAGGCACATAGAGAAAGCTTCTTAAAAGTCTATAAGGATTGTCTGCAGCAATTCGGAGCAGCTTATATAGACACAAGCTTACTGCAAAAGTTATTAATCCAGGGGTCAAGTTTTCAAACACTCTTCAACATCCAATTTGATTGTCTAAGTGGCATCACTTACACCTAGCTATTCGTCAAAATTGGCATATTGATTTAGGGAAACTTCGAAAGAAAACAGATAATTAGATTATTTTGGGCATAATTCTTGGTAATACTTGTAAAGAGTGGCAGCAATATTCTGCCAAGAATATTTTTTCGTGTATGCTTGAACAGTTTTATCCGTTATGGAGGCCTTTTCATAACCATCCAACTGAGTCATTAACTCCGATAAATGATGAGGGTCAATAAAGGTTGCTGCCTCAGGGAACACCTCTTTTGTAGCACCATTTTTAGTAATAAAAATTGGTGTTCGATTCATTATTGATTCAAGACCCACCAAAGAAAATGTTTCAAATTGACTCGGAATAAGAGTGGCCTTCGCATTATAATAAAGCGAGCTAAGAACCTTCTTATCTTCAATTCTGCCAAGAAAAAAAATGTTCTCACTCTTAAACTTCATACAAGATTCATAGTACTGAACATCATTCAATCTCTTATCACCGACAACAACAAGATTATGATTTCCCTTACTGAAAACTTCTAATAGCCCTATAAGATTTTTGACTTCTGAAAACATTCCCACAAAAAGAAAATACTGATCTGGCAAAGTCTGAACCAGTTGATGATTGGGATCGGAAAAGTTTAAAAGTGAGCTCTCCTTAAAGTCGAATCCATTGGGAAGAACTCTTAATTTATTGGGATCAACATCATAGGCAAGGCAGAGCCTGTCTTTTTCAAGATTTGTCGTTGGCAGAATGAGATCTGGATATTTCAAGTTGTAATCAAGGCTGCTTTCGAATTGTCCTTTAAAAATATTTTTTTTGAGGATGTTTTTCATTTTTTTCTTAAGGAGGTGACGACTTTCAATTCGAGGCCAGTGGGTTGGTGTGACAACGAGAGGTTTTTTTAGGTCTTTAAAATAACTCCAAAGATGATGATCAATTGTACTAAAGTGATGAATAACATCACATTCATGCACCTTACTCTTAAATGGGTCAAAGAACTCAACATCAACACCTAACTCTCTAAGATAGAAAGCAAGCTTTTCCATTATAACCTCTCCCCCTCCAGGAGTTTGAAATGCGAGAGTATAAGTATTAAAGAGTACTTTCATATTTTCTCTTTTATGATTTGAATGTAATTCTCAAATTCTGCTTTCTTTTTATCATGATAAGAGGCCATTTCACTACGAACTCTTTCGTAATTTTCTTCAAGATAACTTATTTTATTATCGAGTAATTTTGAATCTAATTCAAACTCTTCCGCAGAATGGATCCCATCTGAAGCTCGAATTAAAAACTCTGAAAGACCGACGTCTTGCAAAAACCTTTCACTCTTAAACTGCTGGTCAATACATATTGAAGGAACACCACTTAAAAATAAAATTAATCCAGCATGAAACCTCATTGTTAAACTAAAATGACTCCCTTTGAAAACATCCATTATTTCTTGATAAGATTCCCCAATAAACAATGTGACATTAGTTTGTTCTTTGTATTTTTGATGAACTTTCCGTGCAAATTTAGCATCTCCACTGGTGCCAAATGGCAATAGGGTTACTTTATAGCCAAGTTCAATGAGTTTAGAGATTGCTTCATGGATAAATTTTATAAGAGCAGTATGCTTCATTTCAGCATTGGGCCAAATCTCGGGATTGGTGAAAGTCTCATAAAAGTTAAAAACAACGACTTTTTCTGAACCAACCTCATTGATATTATC
>JBMYPC010000075.1:0-15188 GCA_049599895.1 Bacteriovoracaceae bacterium
ATCCATGACACTTTTTCGTTGTTCAGTATTAAAGAAAAGAAATTCAAATAAGTTTCTTGATACTCCTGATGAAGTTTATGCTGTAGGAGAAGTTCTTGATGAGATAGATTGGCCAGATCATTTTAAAAGAACTGGTGGGATCACTTCTCAGGGAGTAACGAGATTTGGCCCAAAGGGATATGATACCTGGCCACTATACGCTAGTGAAAAAGATGATACTAGTTTTTATGAGTTTGCTTATTGGAAGCTCAAAGATTGGGAAAATGAGTTGGGGATGCAGACTAATGCAAGCCTTATTAGATTAGAATTTCATCCAGATAATAAACCAATTGATGTACAGGGCGAATCTAATAAAGCTCAAATACTAGATACTAAGACCTATGCTCATTCTCATCAATGGATTAAAAGCTTACCTAGTATTCCAGAGTCCGTTTCTTATTCTTCTGTGCGTGATCCGCAAGGCGGAGGAATCAACTTTGCTGTATATGAAGAAAGTGCAGTTTCAAATTTTTCATTTTATCAATCAGTAACGATGATAATAAGAGACGAGTTCAATGTTGAAGTCATCTTTCCAAATAAAACTAAAGTTACTGTTACACCAATAAAATAAGTATAAAGTTTTCACTGACGGATAACCGTCATCTTCCAACCGATGGTATTCACTTTAAAACTCTGAAATCCCCTTGGCTTGTGACGGAAAGCCGTCACTTACTAAATTATTAAAATTAAAAAGAAGAGCTGATTTAAGCCTTTTTATTGTCGGGCATCCGACAGCGACTAGTTTTTCAATTATGAAATTTTAACCATTTATACTCATCATATTTTGTGCCCTCGAGGATGTGAGCTATTTCTATAAGGAAGTAGAATGGATCGATACTCTCTTGGCCAATCCAAAAGTTCATATTGTGACGGCGGCAGGGAATAGTGGAGTGCAACTTCATGAAAATAATCAATGTAATGTCTATCTAGCTTGTCTTCGATTCAAGCTCTCAAAGAAAGAGAAGTTTCATATTGTAGGAAGTACAGATGGTAAATTCAATCAAGGAAAAGTTTTAACAGCCAGAAGACCATCAAGCTTTGGCCTTGAAAATGGGACGAGTATTTCAGCTGCTAGATTCGCCTCGGAGCTGATAGACTAGAGCTAATCTTTTGAATTGAAGTGAGACCTTAGTCCTGAACCTGTCGGAAGAAGCCCGCCTAAAAAGGAAGAAGAGAGAGTAAGGAGGGGCTATGCTTTTACACTAAGCAAGTATTGTGAAAACCGCATGAAGTTTTTGATAGCGATTAGTAGAGTCAGTCTTTGTATGAGCTTCTTTGAAAGGAAAAAGTATGTAATACACAAATGCCTGTGATCCTCAGATATAAAAATGTCAAAATATGTATTTTCCCTGATGATCATGGCCAAGTACCTCGAGCAAAGAGTCGAAATTTTACTGGAGGCTTGGAATGAATACCAAAACTAAGAAAAAAGACATTGAATACGGAGACGTCGAAGTTGATCTTCCTTCAACTTGGAACTCTAATGAGACGAAAGTTAGAATCACAACTTTTCTCGACGAAGACCTTCTCATCAAGATCAAAGAAGAGGCAAATGCTCAAGGGAAAAAATACCAGTCACTTCTTAATGAGAGATTGAGGGAAGTCTTTATGGGTGAGGAAGGCTTAGAGACACGGCTCAAGAAGCTTGAGGAAGAAGTTTTCAAAAAGAAAATGGCCTAGAGCTAGAAGGAATAAGCAAATGGAATTGGCTGTCGATAGGTTTGAACTTTCATTGAAGAAAAAATGGGTTATCAGGTTTGCTGCTTTAACAAGTCTCATCCTTTGCACAATCTCTCTTAAAGAATTTGGTGAACCTCGTCCTTATTACCTTAGTATTGCCGCAGGATTCATCAACTCGTTATTTTTGAATGCATCAATCATCTTTTGCGCTTTTAAAATTCCAAGAGGGAAGTTGAGATATCTAATGGCCCTTGGGGTTTTTCTCTCAGGCCTAGGAGTATTTATTATTATTGCCTATGGATGGACAGTCGCAACTATTGCACTGGTCTTTCATTTATGGCTTGTCTATGAGCTTCTTTCACAAAAGAGCTTCAAGTGACAAGTTTTTGGAGACCAGATTTACTTGCCAAAGAAGCTCGTGACGAAGCCTATGAGTATTTTGACAAAAATATTCGTCCACTTCCTAAAAAATCAGATGGAACGATTGATATCGCTGCGTTTGGGTTAGAAAACAATGATATTGATGCTTTTAGGCATGCTCACGTTAGTGGAGTTTTTACTATAGTCTATAGCGAATCAACGGCAGATATTTTTGGTCGTCTCAATGAGTATTCTCCTTTTTCTTCCAGTCAATTAGAAAGATAGTGAAAATGAGATTAAAAAATATAGGAATTGAAACAAGTCGATTAACTTGTCACTCTATGAGACATACTGCTGTAACCCTTAGTCTCTTAGGAGGGAGCGGACTTCAAGAAACAAAAGAACTCGCGCGCTGGAAAATGGATTTTTACAAGCGGAACACTCACCATTGAGAGGGCCTACTTTTTTATCTTTTTCACAGATGCCAACCCCTACGTTTCCATGCAGAAATAGGAGGTCAGGCATATTTTCTTCGCTTAAATATCCGTTGCGTCTATATGCCTGGATTAAGAATGAGTCCCAATTAAAAGTAGCGATAGTGTCTTTTGCTCTAAGCGAACAAACTAGGTAGTCATAGATTGTGACTACATCAGGAAGTCTTAATTCTGAAAAGTAATTAAAGATAGCATCTTCCATCTCTCTGCATAGATCAGAATATTTTTTTTGGGAGTAGAGACTAGAAAAAAGACTCTCAAATCCAATCCCATCATACTTTATAGAATACTTATCAAGAATTGAGGTCATACCTACCGTCTTAACGAAATGCTCATCCATTAGTGGAAGATGGCGATTGTTAGAATCACCATTAGGACATGCCGCTTTACTGGCCCCTGCACCTAAAACAACTAGATGGGGGGCATGGAGTATATTGAGTTTTCGGTCGTATGGTGGAAGTTTCATAGGTCTAACTTAACAAACCTTCCCATTTTTGGGAAATTCTTAAATAGATCCACTCTATAAAAGTCTAATTATTTTAGATGCTTATAGAGTGGCAAAAGCCTCTGAACTAGAAATTACGCAAGTTTGAGTAATTCCTTGATTTCTTACGCAGTTTTGCGTAATATTGAAATATGTTACGCAACTTTGCGTAAACTAAAAATGGATAGGAATAGCATGGCAAGAGTAAAAAACCCCTTTATCACCGATTCAATAGTTGACGGAGAAGACTATTGTTCAAGGCAAGTATTGGAAGAAAGGATTTTGACCAAGCTAGAAAGTGGGCACAAGTTGGCTTTAATTGGAGATCGGAGAATTGGTAAATCATCCACTGCTCACTATGTAATCGACAATATGAAAGGCACTTATAAAGTTGATGTTGACCTCTATCATGTTGCTGATGCCGCCGATATAGCTGAGGCAATAATTGATGCCTGTAAAAAAGTCTTGGATGAAGTATGGGATTCCAAAAAGGTCTTAGACATGGCCAAAAGTGTGAAGCCTAAGTTGGAAGTAGCACCAGATGGATTTTCTCTAGGGTTTGACACTAGGCCAAAAGAGTTTAGAAAAACTCTTAACATTGCTTTTGAGTTTTTAGATGAAACTATCAAACGAACAAAAAGAAAAATAGTTATCTTATTTGATGAGTTTCAGGCAATCAAAGAAGTTAAAGATGGTGATGCAATACTTAAATATATGAGGGGGAAAATCCAAAAGTTGAATAGAATACCCATCATGTACGTTGGGAGTATTAGGCATGAAATGGACAGCATATTTAGAGATCAAAGCTCTCCATTTTTTAAGCAAACAGAGATTATCTACTTTGAACATATAGAGAAAGATATTTTCTATCAATTTGTTTCTAAGAAGTTTCAGAAAAAGAAAATAACCATTAAGGAAGTAGTCTATGGGCATCTCTATGAAATATGCTATGGAATTACTGGTGATATTCAGCAGTTTTGTAGAGTAGCTTTCGATAGTTTAAAGGAAAATACAACAATAGATTTTGATACCTTCTTTTATGTAATGGAAATTATCTACAAAAATGAGTTTAAATACTTTCAAGCAACGATTGAGGGAAAAGAACTCACAAAAGTTCAACAAAACTTTTTACTTCAAATAGCAAATGCTCAACACCAAGAAGGAACTAAACTGTTTGGCCAAGAAATCCAAAAAGCTTCTGGTGTTAAAAGTCCTGGCACACTTAGAAATGCTATGATTGCCCTAGAGAAAAAGGGTCATATCTATAAAAGTGAAGACAGATATTGTTTTTCAAACCCTTTCTTTAAAGAATGGCTTTTGGATTACAAGTTGGTAATTCGAGCAACAGCCGGAAACTTGGTTGCCGGAGGAGCTATCGCTGGCACTAGGCTTGATTTTGGGCATAGAGAGAGGATAAAAAAACAGCAATAAAAACAAAGAAGATATGGATGACCTCCTTCCCAAACTCGAGTGCTGGTTAACTCATGCAAAAGGTGATTTGATCACGCAGTTACAAACGGGATTTAAGGAGGCCATTAATGGGAAAAATAATGTATTTTGCAGTGGATGTCGATGATAAAAACTTTCATGCTTGTGGAATTAGCGAGGGAGCTAAGTCATCAGAAACTATATTAAAGTTTAAAACTCGTCCAAATGCTGGAGCTTTAGCTAAAAAGTTAAAAGAAGCTGATATTACAAATGTTAGTACTTTTGATATGGGTGAAGACGAGATCATTGAATTTTACCGGCAAAGAGCAACAGCAGAGAACTATATTCGGGAACAGAAGTACGGGTTTGATTTTCTTAATTTTCCCTGTCAAAAGCTGAGAGCGAATCAAGTATTTGGGCAAGCAGGGAGCATTACTCACAACCTTATACGCGCGTTGAGTTTTATGATGAAGCAGAAAGTAAAAAAAGTTAAGGGGAAAGATGGAAAGCGACGAGTAGTCACCCAGCTTGGATATTTTTCAAAAAAAGTAAGAAGTGAACTGATAAAAATTGCTGGCAAAGTTGTCAGCAGTGCTCGCAAAATCAAACTGCGACTGAGTCGCCACAACTGGGAGGTGTTTGAAAAGATGATGTTAAAAATCAACGAAACTAAGCAAAGGTACGTTCCGTACAAAACCTTGAGCGAGCTCTTTAACAATAGAATATTGGAACGACCAACTTAGCTACCGTCTCCAAGGTAGACGCCACCTAAAGAGCGTCTTTGAGAGGTAATTTTCAACTCTCGAGAAGAAATAATTTTGAAAATAGGAGGAGATAAAAAGTTATGAAAAATAACTGACGGACAGGTTTGTAAAAAGCTGAGATTGAATAACGACTTTGGTGACAAAGCACGACGATGAAAAAGTAGAGAAGAGTTTTTTATAGATTTTTGAAGTGAGTATGGCGAAATTGGGCGCACGTATCCGTACCTGTTTAACGCCAATCGGTTGTGACGTATGTTGCATGCTGGCTATTCGCGGATTTGAGTTTTAGACTTAACACTTCAAAAAGACTAGGCTTTGTTGTCCGTCTTAAGTTGGTTACACCTCACAATATGATTAAGAAGTCATCACTTTGATGTTGTCGGCAAATTATCGGCAATTGCCGTGATTTTGCGTGATTTCTAGTGATGTTTGAAAGATGAACTGAACGTAACTACTGGATACCTTTAGTTAAAAAAAACGGAAACTTATAAAGTTTCCGTTTTTTTTTGCTTTCTAAAATGGCGGGAGCGGAAAGCGACGAACCCTAGCGTCAAAGTGCGTAGAAAACGATCAATGTCAGGGGAAAATCTGAACTCTCAAACTAAAAGATTAGGGTAGGGCCTGTTTTTCTTCTTGTTGCGGCGGGACAAAACTCTAATGCGATGATAGGCTTCTTGAAAGGAAGCTAGAATGGAACTGTTAAAACCACATAAACTAAACAAGGGCGACACAATAGGAGTTTTCACTCCCTCTTCTCCTGCCTACAAAGCAAATGAAGAGCTTTTCACTAACGGAGTCAAAAACATTGAAAGGCTTGGCTTCAAAGTAAAGCTAGGTTCTTTGACTAAAGAAAGATCAAGCCAGGGGTACAGGTCAGGAACGCCAAAAGAACGAGTCGAAGAGTTCATGGACCTCATTCGAGATGATAGTGTGAAGGCCCTCATTTCAACGATAGGTGGAATGAACTCTAACAGTATGATTCCCTTTCTTGACTTTGATTTGATTCGAAAAAAAAGAAAAATCATTTGTGGTTACAGCGATGTGACTTCTCTTCATCTTTCAATCCTAAAGTACTCTGGACTCAAAACTCTCTACGGCCCAGCAATAATGACCTGGTTCGGGGAATATCCAAATGGAATTGAAGAAAGCATCAGCTCATTTCTCATGGCCACTACGAACTCCTCGGATAACGAAAGAGAATTTCTACCGTTTCCTAGATGGAGTAACCATTTCAGGGATTGGTCTAATGGAGACTGGAAAAACATTCCGAGAGAATGGAAAGAAAATAAAGGCTGGAAAGTTCTCAATGCAGGAAGTGTCACTGGAGAAATTGTTGTTGCAAACCTAAACACGTTGATGAGTTCTGCTGGAACAGACTACTTTCCTAATATCGAGGGTAAGATTCTTTTGATTGAAGAAATGTCTGCTCCTTGGTCCAAAGAAGAAAGAAGTCTTCGACAGCTCCAGCTGATGGGAGTTTTTGATAAGATTTCCGGGCTCATAATGGGGAAACCTGAAATGCCAAACGACGAAGGTGCTCCATTTGGACTGAACGAGCTTTTGATGGAAGTTGTTGGTGTGAGAACATATCCAATAGTTTCAGAATTTGACTGTTCACATACAATTCCAATGCACACGATAGGAATGCGTTCCAAGGTTAGTCTGGAAGCAAGCTCAGACTATGATGTAAAATTTAAAGCCTTGGAGTCCTTTGTTGAAAATTAAAAGAGATTGATTTTTCTCAAAACTGACAAATTCCTCGCAAAAACTTTGGGCCTTTTTTCCTGAAGCTGGTAATTATTTTTTATTACGAACAGCAAACAGGAAAAATAATGGCCAAGCTCACCTACAATCTTGAGAGACTCGAGAAGTGCATCTTCTCTCTCTACGATGACATCAAAACAGCAGATGACATTCTGAAAACTTGGGACATTGACGAGAGTGGAATTGAGAAAGCTTGGGAAGAACTCACCGTAGGAAAAGTTCTCATTGGTGGCTCTCCTCTGAGTAGAATCCGATTGCTGGATTGTTGGAAGTGGGAGCACATTGTGGACCCGCCTCTTGATGACGAGTACCAACCCTTATGGGAGGAAGCACAAGACTGCAAGGAGATCATCGACAGGGGTGATGACCTCTGCTCTCTCCTTCTCATTTTTGCCATAGAAGGTGGCGACCCATCTCAGTTCATTGTCGATGATGAGAGCTTGCGACCTGAGTTTTTGAGGAATGGATGAACTCTCAGTCAAAGAAAGAGAAGTCTCGGATTTTTGGCGGAGGTCTCAGCTTCACCATTAGGCTCCCTCGTTTACCCTTCGATGAGAAGACTATGGAAGATGATTTTGATTTTGGAAAGAACCTCGAGAAATTGATTCTCGCCAACTATTCAAGCATTGCTAGTTTTGCAAGAGACATCAATCTCAACGCCAAGACAGTGCAAGAATGGTGTGGTGGTGGGGCTAGGTTTCCCTCCAAACCAGAATATCTTCGTGTGATGGCAGAAGCCTTGAGAGTGACAGTTCACGAGTTGATGTTTGGCTGCCTCGACAAGAATGAACCACTTGGCTCCGCTCTTGAAAAAACAGAAATCCACACAGGGCTGTATGAAATCACCATCAAGAAAGTGGATGTCAAAGACAGGGGGGAAAAATGAGAGCAATATTTTTGATTATGGCCTTTGTGTTTGCAAGAGGAGCCCTTGCTGACAACTTCAAGGGATACGACCCAAAGTACAAAAAGCAAGTAGAGAAGATGAGAAAGTTCGTCTCTGATAAGAACAAATGCTTTGCTAGCGTATGGGCCATAGCTGATGTTTCTATCAAGCACTATCTCCCTGGTTACGCTCGGACTGTCTACTGCTTCGCCGATTTGATTTTAGACAAGGGGAGTATCAATGAAAAGAATGGTTGTATGCTTGTCAATTACAGAGTGGACAATAACCAGTACCATCTCATTGTGCAAAAGCCTTTTGACGTTCCTGTAGTGAAAAAGAAATGTGCTCAAGGTGGCTTCGAGGAACTGGTTCAGAAAAAAGGAAATTGGTATCCCATCACAGGAGGAAAACCATTTACGGTGGAGAAGTTTCTTTTCGGAAGTGTCACCGTCCCAAGGAATAGAATTGACATTCACCTCATCAATGCCAAAACAAACAAGGCCAGAGAGTACGTTTTGAAGAAGATTGCGGAAGGTGAGAAATGAGAACTCTCTTTTTCTTGATGACATTTTCACTAGAGCTATTGGCGAGTGAGTATGTCTATCACCCCAAATGGATGGCCATCTACAAAGGACTATACGGCTCAACAATTCTCACAAGAATCAACAACGACTATGGCTGGAAGGTTCCTCATCACGATTGCAAAGCAGAAACAGTGAAAGAACTTAAGGCTGGGAGCTACCATCGCAAACTCACCTGCAAAGAAAAGTCTGTGCTTCTTGAATGCAAGGCTAAAGATCAAGAAGTGACAAAGTGTGATGTGGAACTAGCTGGAGTGACTTTGCACTTAGAGATACGAAGGTTTTTGACGATGAGAGCTTTGAGAAAAAAACAACTCAAAGAAGAACTTGAAAATGAGATCCCTTATTAGGACTTGTTTTCTTCTCATCATCATTCTGTCAGCTATCTCCTGTGATCACAGAAAAAGAATTGTCATTTTGGAAAGTGGAGTTAATGTCACCGAAAAGCTGAAACCATTTCTCTGCAATAACGGTCACAGAAGCTTCTTGAAAGGACAAGCTTGGAATAAAGATGAAACAGGTCACGGGACAACTATATTAGAAGTTCTCTCTCAAAAGTTGGACCCCAACAAACATTGTATTCTTGTCTATAAGACAACTGATAGGAAAGCACGAGCTTACGAATATGCAATGGCCTTAATTGAATTGCAAAGAGTTGATTTTGAGGTTCTGCTTCTCGCCCTCGAAGACGTAGGGTACTTCTACAAAGAAATTGGTTGGCTTGATTCGATTTCCTCAAGATCAAAAGTTGTCGTAGCGGCAGGGAATGGAGGAGTGGAGCTAGGAAATAAGAAAAGCTGTAATGTGTATCCAGCCTGTCTCATTCACAAGATAGATAACCAAAAGAACTTCTTTGTCATTGGCTCGAATGACAGAAGATTTAACTATGGAGAAATCATCAAAGAGAAAAGAAACCCCAATCACAAAGACCAATCAGGAACAAGCATTTCTGCTGCAAGATTCGCCAGCGAACTAATGGCACAAGACTAATCTTTCTTTCAGGCCAGGTGTAAACCCTGAATCCAACGGAAGAGTCCGGGCGTGAATGCTGACAGGGAGGTGGAGAGAGTAAGGGAGCACCTTGTGCCCACGGAGGCTACGTCGTGAAACCCGCAATCCCGAGGTTGCGCTTAGTAGGTCAGGCCTTTGTTGGCACGCTCATAGCAAAGAGGATAAAATTTAAATCTGAAATGAGGTAACTACCTAATATTCCAATATAAATCTTCTGTCTGAAACTATAGGTAGTGACAAGGTGTACACCTTGTGGTACTCTTCGGGTTATCAGGAGATTTCTATGCAAAATGTAAATCCAAAGAAGCTAAGAGCAGAATTGAAGGACTATTTGGACCTAGCTTCTGGCGAGCCAATTCGCATTCAACGTAGAAGCGGAGAAAGCTATGTCCTCATCAATGAGGATGATTTTTCAGAAATGAAAAATGAGATAATGTCTCTTCAAAAAAGGTTACTGGCCATGACAGAGGTGGTAGATAAAAAGGTTGAAGAGTATCAACCCGGAGATCGCAATCGTTTGAAGCGTCTCAAGAAGAAAGCATAAGTGGTCAAATTTTATTTCACTAAAAATTATTCTAAAGAGCTGGAAAGAATTGAAGATTTTATTCTTGAGTCAACTGAAAGCATAGAACTGGTTGAAAAATTCCTGGATGAACAAGATCAAACTCTCGAGTTCATTTCTCAAAACCCAAAAACTCCGGCTATTCACCCAACCACAGGGGATCAGTCTTGGGTTTTCTCCGATGGGAGATATAGGCTCTTTTTCAAAGTTACTCACAAAGATGACGATCTTGAGGTTTTTCTCCTGCATATCATAGACAATAGAGAAGCTAATTTAAAAGTTTATCCAGGGAATAACCTCCCCACATATTACGAGGAAGAATAGATGGAGTTAACTATTAGCAGTATGAACTTTCTCTTTAAAAAGAAATGGGCCATTAGATTCGCTACAGTGACAATTTTCATCATTTGTACGATCTCTCTTGCTAGTTTCAACTTGTATCGTCCATTACATATTCGTGTGATTTCAGGTTTGATTGATTCATTTCTGTTAAATTCCCCCTTATTTGTTTGTGCAATGAGAATTTCGTCTGGAAAATTCAAGTATTTACTCGCTTTTGGAGTTCTTCTGTCTAGCTTGGCAGGTTTACTTCTTGTTGTTCGTCAAGGATGGCCATTGGGTATAATGTCTACGGCTTTTCATTTATGGCTTATTTATGAACTGCTTTCACAGAAGGGTCGCAAATGACAAGTTTATGGCGACCCGACTTACTTAGCGATGATGCTCGTGATGAAGCCTATAGGTATTTTGACAAAAATATTCGCCCTCTTCCCAAAAAGGCTGATGGAACGATCGATACGACAGCATTTGGGTTAAGTGATAATGATGTTGATGCTTTTAGACATGCCCACGTGAGCGGGGTTTTAACTATTGTCTATAGTGAGAATACAGCAGACATATTAGGTAGGTTGAATGAATACAGACCTCTTGATTTGTATTCAAACTCAAGAGATCCGAAGTCTCTCAATATGGACCTTTGGAATAACAGTGTTGGAAGAAAATATGGCAAGAAAACAAAAGATAGAAAAGAATTGCTCAAACTTATTCACAAGGCTTTGGATAATGGAGAACTCATTATCGACCCTAAGAACGACAAACGAATTTATGAGGGAGCAAGCCACGACCCAGTCAATAAATCAAAACCTGTGATTGTTTTGACTGAGGATGAAAATGGAAGAAATCAGACCTTTCTTGATCTCGTCAGAAACCAAGTTCTCACAAGAGAAGAGTTTGTTTCTCAAATTGAGGCTAAAAATTACCCTGGCTATACAGTAAAACAAATCAACGGAGTCCCAACTCCAGTTTCAAATCCAGATGGAAGACGCACAAACAATTTGAGTTAGCGGGCTCAAAATCACTTGATTTTGAGCTTGAGGCCTTAAAGGGAAATTTGCTCAAAAACTTTCAGCTAAGACTTACGGGCCTTTTTTACTTTTCGCAAAAAAACTTCGTAACCACGAGACTCAAGTTCTTCGACGAGGGCATCGTTGTCAAAACCACTGAGCGCTGAATCTAAGTTTCCAATCTCGGGAAGCTTCTTGTTGTATTCCAAGTAAACCTTCTTGAACTTTTCCCAGGTCTTCTTGTTCATCTTCCCACTTTTGTGGGTAACGTGCCAAAAACCGCCTTTAGTAAGGCCAATTTTTTTACCAACTTCATTTTTACTTAGTGGAATCTCATCAAGCATATCAATCACTGTCTGCTTGCCAATGAAGACCATCTTTCTTTCCATAGAAGAACTCCTGTCCCGTAAAATATTGTACCTCAAATAACTGAAATAGCAATAATTGGTAAAAATAAACACAGTCCGACCCGCAAAATACTTGACCATTGAAAATGGAAATTGTAGCTTGCCTTCCGTAATAACGCGTGGCCGGAAGCCTGCCCGAGCTGACAGGGGTCCTAGGTAAAGGAGTCTTCCAAGGCCGAGACAGAACGACGGACCCCATTGCTCCCTTTGGGAAACCAGAGGGAGCTTTTTGAAAAGGAGAGCAGATGCAAGACAACGAAAAAACGCCAATGGAAAAGAGTGAGATTCCTGATGTGGTTGAACATTTCAAAGCGGGAATGGAGAGACACGGAAGACTACAGGGAAAGAAGGAGCTCATCGAGGAAGTAGAGGTCAACGAGAAGTACGATGGTATTCAAGAAGAAATTCAGACCAGAGACAAAATTAAGAGACTGAGTTTAGAGACTCCCAAAAAGGAAGACGTAGAAAGATCTTATGACCTAGTCGAGCGAGATCGAATGCTTGCAAGAAAAGCAGGAAAGCCATTCTATACAGTCTTTGGAGATTGGTTCCCTGCTATGCCAAACACTGTCACTGGTATTTTTGCAAAGACTGGTGATGGAAAATCTACTTTCGTGGCCAATCTCGCTGTTCTTGCCTATGAAGCGAAACTCAAAGCATTGGTAGTCTCAAACGAAGAAACAGTTGAGATTCAAATGGTAAGGGCGGCAGCAACTTCTCTTGGTAAACCTTTTCGAGGAATAAGCAAATTTACTGATGAAGAAATCAAGGAACTCAAGGAGGAAGCCCTTTTTTCTGTCATACTTCCAATTAGTTGTCTCTATTGGCTTAGTGTAAAACTCTTCTAGTTCACCCTTTAGGGATTTTTCCATCAACACTGAATTTTCCTTTAGGTAGAGATCAAGTTGAGTAATCATATTTTTGTTCTTCGTATTTGATTTGAGCACTCGAAGGTAGTTCTCCCAAATAACTAGAGTTTCAGGTGTTCTTCTTCGAACATCAGGAGCAATTGGTGTCTCAATGTTTTGCCCTGCTAATTTCTCGGCCATTTCATATCCTATGGAGTCGTCACCTCCTCCATTCCCACGAAGGTCGATGATGATGGCCTTTGCTTTTTTGACGGCTTCATCGAGAAAGTCGTGAAATCCAGGCCATTTCCCTGGAGTGAATTTTGAAATAGCTATGGTGTAGACCTTGTCGCTAGATATGATACCTTTCCACGGCTTCTGTGTGTCGTTTTTGTTTTTCCCAACATCAACTAATTTGATATTCGGTCGGTAACAGAATGTTCCCTTGTATTTGGCTTTGAGGTGGTGGTCTGGAAAATCACTGAGAACTTTTCCGATCTTTTGACAAAGCTCTTTAGAGTTACTGATGAGTTCGAGATTTTGTAGTTTTTTATCGACGGACTTAAAAATGCTTTCGTCTATAGTACCTTTGCCTCCATAGGCTCGTTCAAGGGCATATCGAAGAAAGAGGATGTCTTCTTGAAACTCTACTGGGTTAACCTCTGATTTGTATTTCTTAGAAAAGTCTTCAATTCGTAGAGAGTTATAGGATAGGTTTTTGAATGTATTTGTCGAACAAGCTGTCATTGTAACTATAGTTAAAAGGAAAATTTTTTTCATAAGGTTTTTTACACATTGTTTGTCTATTCGTCATTTTGTTTGCCACTCGTAAATTCGGGCCAGTAAGAACTGCGAACAGAAAAAAAGCGCAACTCTGCACCCCTGTTTTTCGCCCTCAGGGTGAAAGGCATCCACGGGTTCGCCGAACCCGGCTGCAGCATCGCTTCTGGCGATGTCGCTTTGTGAAAATTGATTGATTTCGAGAGCTTGACCCCGCTCTCAGGGGTTCGAAAATGGCGGGAGCAAGTGGACGATTTTAGAACCGTGTGTAGGGAGTTATTTGTCCACAAAAACTCTGACTTTTTAGAAGGTAGGGTTTTATGAAGCTGGTTGATGAACTTAATTTAATTTTAATCGAAGACTTAAAGCTAAATAAGCAAGTTAGAGTGATTAGGTCTGAAATTAAAGATAAGGATTTGTCGCGGAGTGTCTTGTTGTCTCTATACCACGTTGTGAAGAGGCTTATGAATGAGTTTCCAAAACATAGAAAAACACTGACCCCCTTAAAAGATTCAATAAAAAAACGATTGAACTGAGTTATCTGGTCAAAAAATTACTCATCTATCAAAAATTTTTATCTATGCGATAATCTAAGCATAATAATTTTAAGTAATTAGAGACTTTGAATTTTGTCAGTTTCTTGCAACTACAAGGAGGTAGTTGATGTCACAGCATGATGTAGTGTTGAAAAGCATCTTAGATTTAGCAATGGATTATAGAACTAAACTTGAAGGAAAAATAAATGACCGTAAAAAGGAAATGGAAGAGGACGATTTATCTCATCATGACCTCTATTCAGTCTTAGGTGTTACAAGCGAGAAGGGCCATCAGATAGATATATATCAAAACATTGGTAGGTTTTTATATAAATATGCTGGTTCATTTTTAGAGGAAGCAGCGGTTATTTGTTTTAAGTCGAAATACCCTGATGCTGACAAGGTAAAGATTCCAAACACGATTGGACAAAAACCAAAAACATTTGAAATTGATTGCTTGGTGGGCAAAAGGGCTTATGAAATTAAGTGGAGAGACGCTACGACTGATGGAGACCATATAACAAAAGAGCATACCAGAGTTCAAAACATTAAAAACGCTGGTTACACGCCTGTAAGAATAATGTTCTACGAGCCAAACCGTTCACAAGCACAGAGAATACAGGTTAGGCTTAAAAATATTTATGAAGAGGTAAATGGTGAATATTACTCTGGTGACACGGCGTGGAAATATATTTTAGAAAAGACAAATGTTGATTTAAAAGCTATATTAAATGAAGTTGCCACAAAGGTAAGTTTTATGGAGATTTGAATGTTTATTAACAAGGATTGCATTGAAGCGTTAAGTGAAATTAAAGAAGAGACAGTAGATTTAATTTATTTAGACCCACCATTTTTTACTCAGAAAAAACAAAAGCAAAAAACTAGAGATAATACAAAAGAATACTCATTTGACGATAGCTGGTCGTCTATTGATGAATATCGTGATTATATTCAAGACAGACTTGAGGTTTGTAAAAAAGTTCTAAAGAAGACTGGTTCAATTTTTCTTCATTGTGATAAAGCTGCATCTCATCACTTACGAATTGCATTAGACAATGTATTTGGTTACTCAAATTTTCAAAGTGAAATTATTTGGACTTACAGAAGATGGTCCAATGCTAAAAAAGGTTTACTTAATAGTCACCAGGTAATCTTTTTCTATTCTAAGACTAAGAGTTTTAAATTTAATCAAATGTTTACATAAAAAATAATTTTGTTTAA
>JBMYPC010000076.1:0-14900 GCA_049599895.1 Bacteriovoracaceae bacterium
AAGGACAATTTATGAAAAGATTCAGACCAAAATACTATGAAGAAATAAAAATACCTCATGTAAGGGACCTAGACCCCTCGCTAAAGCCATTTTTTGAGAAAAAGCTATCAGAGGACAGGAATATTGTTTGTCTCTTTATGCTACTTTCTAGTGCCTTATATTTGACTTTTAAACTAAGTCCTTACGCTAAAGAGTTATCAAAATTTATTGAGGCTATCCCATTTCTTGGTTCTCCTTTTGTAACTTCATTTTTAGTAACTTTGATTTTTTCTTTTTTAATTGTCGTTATCAAGAAGTCGGCAAAATATAAGTTGTATCAAATCCCAGAGCTTGAGGGTGAAAAACCTTTTTGGGTTCAACGAATTTCAAAAAGCTGTGCCAAGGTCTTTTCTATTCTGATTGCTGCTTTTTTTGAGATTTCCAGAGTATTGCTTTTAGACATTAAGAATAAAAATAACCCGCGCCCACAGGCAATAATAATTCCTCTTCTGGTGGCAATTACCCCTTATGTATATAAAACAGATTATCTTACTATAAATACAATGTTTCTAACTTATTCAATATTATTTCCTTTGTTTTTGGTTTTTGTTTACCTGTTGAAAAGAGTGATCTTTAGTGCTGTTTTTAGTTCACTTTCTGTTAGATCAGACTCAATCAAAAGTATGGAGGAGCTAAAGGAGTCGTTTTCAAGAGTATTTCAATTCTACAAAGAAAATTCTAAAAATTTAAGCAGAGGCGATATTTCACTGACTCCCAAGGGATTATCAACAGCTGGTTTTTGCTACCTTGCAAGTTCATTTCTTAAAATTTCTCTATATTGTAGAGATAGAAATCAAAAGTTAGATAAAATCTTTGTTCTAGGAGGACAATTCTTGCTTTACGCCAGAAATGCAAGCTTTTGGCTTTTGGTAAATTGGAATTTGCTCGCAATCTTGGTGATTGAGTTGGTCATTGGCTTGGTCGGGTTGTGGTTGATTCGAGAAGCCCTCGTGCAGGGGGTAGTAATTTATAAGAATTTTCAACTAAAAAATATTTTTAACTTTGAACAATACAAGCTATTCTTTGAGCACATGATTTTCCTCTCTGCAAGTACTGTTACATCACATTCATGGATCAAAAGCAGCCTCTTTTCAAAGAGACTCCAAGAGTGCCTAGTCATTATTAATAAAATCGAATTTCAGAACCAAGTTAAAATTGCAAAAAAGCATTTTAATTCCAACCCAAAGAATCCCAGCAGAAGAAAAATTGGCTTAATTAGAAGTTAAGCAGGCTTTAGTCACGTCTCCATCTTGTTTAATTTCAAACGAAAAGCCATTTAATTTTGAAAACTCTTGAACAATTTTCAGCCCTTGCCCCGCTCCCTTCTCTCCAAGAGTTCCCTCTTTTATGGAGTCATCTGTGTAGCCAATGCCAGCATTTTCGATAGAGATAAGGATTTTTCCTTCACACTTTTGAGCCCTGAGAGTTATCTCTGAGTTGGGACTTGAGAACTTTATTGCGTTCGATATCAGGTTGCCAAGTATTTGATTGTTAAACTGTGATCTATTTACATTAAGAGAAAGATCACTTGATGAATCCATAACAAAAGATAAATTTTTCTCAACTAGTTTTGATTCATACTTGTCTCTCAGAAGCTTAAATGAATCACTCATTAGCACTGACTCTTTCTTGGCTTCGACCTTTTGCGTATCAAGATCCATTGCATTTTGAAGAATAGATTTAATTTCTTCAGATAACTGGTAAACCTTTTCTTTAGATTTTTGATCTAGAGCTTTCTGCCCACTAAGTTCTAAATATCCTGACAAAAGAGATGTGTTTCTTCCTAGGTCATGAAAAAGAACTGTTAAAAGCTTTTCTTTTTCAGATTTTTCTAGTTCAAGCTCTTTAGCTTGGATAGTAATTTTAGATTGAAGTTTCTTTCTGTTGTAAGAATAAAAGCCGAACATCATAAAAAATAATAATGGACCAGTAAAAAGGTTGGATTGACCAACATTATAAATATGCCAATCGGACCAATCGTTTAGCTGAATACCTTGCCTTTTTACAAGTTCCATAACAACAATAGAGAACAATGCTGAAGCAAGTGACCAAAGTCCACCATACCTTATCCCAAGTAAGGTTACAGAAATAATAGGAATGGCTGTAAGCCAAATAATAGTGGGGTTTATATTTGCCCCAGCATTTATATAGCTTGACTGCAGTCCCATTACTGTAAGGAGAATAATAACATTGTACGATGTGTTCTTGCTTAAGTATTTTCTCTTGTTGAGAAATAAGATTATTGATTGTAGTGCAAATGAGGTAAAGCAAAAGAATGAAATTGCATAAAGTCCAATTAATCCACAATAAATGGTTTGAACAATCCACATATAAAGACATGTGACCACAAAGCCTGTTTTTATATAGTCTTCTTCCTGTTGGTCACCTCTTGAGCAGATTTCAATTAAATATAAATGTGTTTCAAGCAGTCTATTGGCTAGCCTTGATAACATAGAGAAAGACCAGAATTTCTTTTAGCTGAAATACTAACTCCTGCTGGACCTAGCTTTTTTCTAAGATTTGTTAATGTTGTATTAAAATTATTGTCTGTAACAATCTTGTCCTTACTAAAAGCGGACTTTATTAGTTCTTTTTTTGATATTAACTTCTTTGATAGTGACAAGGTTTCAATAATTTTCACCTCGGTATCAGTAAACTCAAATGGAATGCTCAGTTTTGGATATATGGACTTATTACTCTCTTTGTTTATTACAAGCAATAGACTCCCTGAATCTACAAGTTTTATTACCTTTGATTGTGAAATAGATTTTTTCACTCTTGCCATTATTTCATCATTGGACATATAGGTGCTTATAAGTTCAACACCTTTATTGATTATAGATTCATCAATAACGCTCTTGTTTAATGATGAGGTCTTAAAAATAATGCTTAGATGCTTATATCTATCTTGTGACATAAAGAAGTCGTAAACTTCAAAACCATTAATCTCTGGCATGAATATATCGCATAAAATAAGGTCGTATTTGAATTTATCACTTTCTAGAATCGATAATGCTTCATTTAACGTGTTTACTGCGTCAATATTAAACTCAACTTCAAAAACTTGGCTGTATAGATCAATAAAATTCTGATTATCATCAATTATTAAGATATTCTTTTTCATGAGTAAATTTAAGCATTTCTATAAAGTAAAATCAATTACCACATAGAGCTAACTTCTTAAAAACAGGTCAAAAGTAAAGCGTTTTACCTTATGATAATTCGTTTTTGAGCGATCATATACCTAGACAGAAAATATTCAAGAATAGAAAGCTTAGCTTAAAAAAGTCAAAGTAAACATCAAGCCTTCGGTTTTTGCAAAATGTTGACTTAGGCTTTTTATTCGCTGCCTTCTTGTTGCTTGAATTATTCAGGCAAGTTTTAAAGGAGACATGTTTATGAAAAAAATGGTTATTTTATTAAGTATTGCAACCTTAATCACCTCATGTGGAAGCGATTCATCACCTAGTGCTGGAGGCTCTTCTTCGAGTGCGGTAAGTATGAAGTTTTTTGACAGCTTGGTTTCTGGGCTAAAGTACAAAACTCAAGCTGGTGATGAGGGATTAACTTCTTCAGGGACTCTCAGTTGCATTCCAAACGAGTTAGTTGAGTTTTATATAGGGGATTTCAGGCTTGGCTCAGGAGTGAGTTGCGGAGAGAAAACAGTACTACCGACAGATCTCTTTGCCTCAAGCACAATCACAAGCACAGAAGTAATTAATGTTGGAGTCCTCCTTCAAAGCTTGGATGATGACGGAAATCCCAACAACGGAATAAATATTCCTTCAGCTGTATCAAATTTCGAGTACGCAAGTATTGACTTGAGTGATGCGACAGACGGAAACGCTGATTCAATACCTGATGTAGCTGCATCCTTTTTGAGTGAAGTTAATTCTGACTCAGGAGCTACCATTACAAGCAAAACGACAACTCAAGTCTCTGCTCATTTTCAAATAAGCTTCGGCACAAATGGAACAATAAATAAAAGTTTTACTAATACAACCGAGCTAGGAGGAGCAGGGACATGCCCTACAGCATTCTCAGTAGAGATAAGCAATGATACTCTAGGCTTTTCAATCACTTCAGGCACTTTTAGCGTAGACTTAACCAAATTTACACAGTTAAGTGCGTCCAGAAACCTATCAAATAACAATTTTGACATAGTTTATGAAAGTAGTGACCCCACTTTGGATAGTGGAGCATGTGCTGGAAATGGTGGCTTTGCAAAGTCTACATTAACAATAGATGGGGTTGCCTATTATAACGCAGGAACACCGAACACGGATGGTAATTATACATATGTAGATACATGTGTTGACTCATCTACGGTGAATGTATGCGTTGGGTCTTGGGCACAGTAATTCACCTCAAGGCTTCTTTGTAAGCAGAAGCCTTAACTATACCCAGAAGTTCTAAATATTCTTGATATTCATTTTTAGTCATAGAAAGCCTTGGTTTTGACATCAAGGCTTTTTCTTTTTCAGAAAAGAAATAAAGATTTTGAAACTCTTTAGCTAAAGCCTTTTTGAATCTTTTTCTTAACAGGTACCTCTTTAAAAACCTCATAACAACTAAATAGAGGTTTTCTAGCTTCAATCACATTGTAAATATCTATTTTTTTAGTTTTTTTAAAAAAGCGGGTATTTACTAAAATATTTGCTTTTTTTCAGGCTCTAAACCCCCCAAAAATTGATAATTCAATAAAATTTACTACAAGTTGGTTGAGCCTTACGCTGGCAGTGAAGAGGTTGTCGGTTCGATCCCAGCTACCCCACCAGTTTCGATCTCCTGTCAAGGACAGGAGATCATCGAACGGTTTTTTGATTCTTCTGAGATTCGATTCTTCTTCTTTTACTTAGTTGTGATTTCAAGTCCACACTTAGGAAACCAACCTGGTTTTGTAACAACACGCTTTACAGAGATTTCATTGTAGTTGAATTTTCCATTGATGATGTAGTCTTCTTCTCTGAAAGAAACCATACCTTCATCAGCATCATCTTCAATTAGGTCAACAATCAGTTTTGTTCTTCCGTCTTTCATTGCTACTGTATCAGCAAGCTCAACTTCTTCTACAAAACATGGAAGTGAAACAGTTGTTGTATTTCTTTCTACACCGTAAGCACTAGCATTTGAGATTAATAAAACATAAGATAATAAACCAATTAATTTCGTTTTCATAAAGTCCCCTTAGGACATTTGTTTTTAATTTTTATGTCTGAGTATATGTCACAGGTATTCTGGTGCTGTCATGACTCAAGATTTTTCACTGTGAACCGATAGTTCATATATGAACATTGGTGAAACACTCACAGATATTAGGCAAAAGCTGGGATACCCCAGTGCCAGGCAGTTTTATATATATTTGGAGTCAACGGGATTGATTGATTTCAACTATTCATACTATGTAAGGCTCGAAAAAAAGAAGGCCATTCCTTCGGCGAATATTATTAATAATATTGGAAAAATTATAGGGGGGAGACAAGAAGATAAATTACTTATTGCTTATTGCCAAAGCCTTTTTCCCCACAAAAAAACGCTTTTTACTGAGGGGATGAAAAAAGAAAAACAGCAAGCAATTCAAGAGAGCTTTAGTACAACCGTGATCAAGCAAAAAGAACTTACTGTTAAGCAAGTTCATCAGATAGGGAAGTCAAAAGAGTATTATTATCTTTTCTTGATTTTAACTTTGGCGAGAAACCCATTACCAAAAACAGACCTACAAGAACTTTATGGAAAAGAGACGACAGAGAGAATTTTAAAGGAAATGCAATCATCAAAGCTATTACAAATAATAGACGATCATGTTGTTTCCCTGGCGTCTGAAATGAAGTTTCCATCCAGAGATAAATCTCTTGATAAACTATATAATAAACTAGATGAGTGGGATGGTGAGTTTTATAAGTTTTTTAATTTTAAGAATTCGAATCGAAAGTTTATGATAAAGAGGGTGACCCCTCAAACGTTAAAGTTAATTGAAGCCCATTGTAATTTAGTCATTGATCTTATTCGTTCTGGAGATGAAAACCGTCCAGACCTTCTCGAAGATGTTATTATCTTTAATTTAAATTTAGAGAAAGGTATTTTACCAGGGTAAAAGTAGTCCTTATTTCGGCAACTTTTCAATATGGGGTGACAAGTTGCGCTAATTAGTATTCAATCAATCGATACTTTTAGTCATGAGTAAGCGAAGTATTTGCATTATTTCAACAAAAACTGTCTGATTTTACGGATTAAACTTTTAGCATTTTCACGGCGAAGTTTCTTTGAGGACTTCTTGGCTTCTTCACGAGTTCCCCAAAAACCTCCTCCATTTTTTGCTCCAGTATGTTCAGTTTTCATTTTTCTCTGATGTCCCATATTAGCCAACCTTTTTCTTCTTTTTAATGACTTCCTTGTACTCAGGAAGACTTTGGTAGCCGTTAGGATATAAGAGTATTGTGGGGCTAATCTCAAGAAATGCTGAGAGTTTTATGGCCAGTTTTGGACCAACTTCCCTGCGGTTATTTTCAATCGCAGAAAGATTCGCTTGAGAAATTCCACAGGCCCAAGCAAGATCATCTTGAAGAATGTCAAAGTTCTTTCTAAAGGCCTTAATAATATCACCCGATTTAACATTTTTTGGTGAAATCAGCTTTAATGGATCTTTCATACTTACCTTTTATAATCATGCTCGGGAGTTATCCGAGCAATTAAAATTTTTATAACCTGATCTTCTATTTTATAAATAATTCGTCCACTGTTGGAAAAGCAAGAAGATCTATAGCCTTTCCAATTGTCGTAAAGTTCGTGATCATCCCATCGTCTTTCACCCTGAATTGACTCAGGTCCTTCCTCAGAAATTTGCCTAATCCAAGCGGCAATAACGATACGGTCTTCAGAGGAAAGCTTCTTCTTTTTAACTAACTCTTCAACTTCTTTTTCTACCTTAGGAGACTCAAACTCTACTTTCCACATTTACCAAACTTAGCATGTCGCAAAGCACATGTCAATGGTGACATGTGCTCAAGAAACGTGGAAAAACATCTAGAAATATCAAATGGCTAAGTTTGGCTAACTTTAAACTGTAGCTTACTGATATCACTCACAAATGGTTTCTGGCCCCGCAGGGGACTAGGAAGCGTCAGCGCCCGATGTTTAGAAGTTCCCTTACTTGAAATTAAAATCAGTGCGAGACTATATAACCAATAACTATCCTTCTAAGGCACTGTATTGAAGACTTTTTTTCTGGTGTTAAACATCCTCGTTTTCTCTTCTCATTCCTACGCCAATCTCACTGGTGTTTGGGTCGGAAAAGGTAAATATACTCTCAAAGGAAAAGAAAATTCCTGTCAATGGATAGAATTAAGGTTTCACCGTGAACAAGACCAGTTTATCTTTCTCTAAATGCACTTGAAGTCGAATGAATAAAAGGCTTCACCAGATATTGAAATAAGCTTTTTTGCCCTGTCTTCACTTCTCCAATTAGAGTCATTCCAGGAATAATCGGAAGCTTCTTTTTTTCATCGAGATAGTTTCCAATAAACTGAACTGTTCCCTTGTAATAAGGACGACTTTGAATATCGAGCAAGGTTGTAGGGGATATCTCTTTAAGAGTCGCTCGTTTCCCGCCATATTGAGCAAAATCGTAGGTGTTGAATTTAAGTGTGACTTCTTGATCAACATAGACATGGCCAATATCGTCAGGTGAGATTCTAATTTCTGCTACAAGCTCTCGTTTTTTAGGTACGATCTCCATTATGGTGTCACCTGCAGCGACGACCTCTCCTGAGTTTGAAATACTGAGGTTATGGACATGACCATCAATCTTTGAAAAAAGAGTGAGACGTCCTAATTGAGATTCATATCGCTTAATGACTTCATCATTTTCAAGGACCTGTCCTTTGAGATCAGTGACTCTAATTTTAAGATCAAGATAGGACATTCTGGAATGAAGACCACTTTTAAAAAGCTTTTCTTTTACATTGATTTGCTCTACAAGAGTCGAAAGTTTAAGTTTTAAGTTGTTGTTCTGAAGCTTTGTTTGTTCCAATAACGAAAGAATCTTTTGATCATCAAAGGTAATCAAGGGGGAGCCGATTTTGACTTTGTCACCTTCTTTAACATGAATCTTTTTGATTTCTCCACCATCGATATGTTGAATTTTTGAAATTTGGTCAATGGGAATAATTGAACCTGTTGTAATAGCGACTTCTTCTATCTTTGTGATGATTGACCAGACAATAAAACCTAGGAGTATGCAGGAGCTTCCTATTATGATGGCCCTTGGAATAAGAGGACTGACTCCCTCTTTAAGAAGACTTGAGCGAGAGAGATAACGACTCTCTTTATTGAGAACAGATTTAAGGAACTTTTCCATGAGAGACTTCTCCAACCTTTGTTTGCATTTGTTTTGAGATATAGTCATTGGTTATTTGACGTGGCCCAAAAATCTTTGTTTTCCCTCTGTCTAGCCAAAGAATTTTGTCGGCAATCTCAAAAAAGTATTGTTCTTCTGTTGTGATAATAATGGTTTTCTTGTTTTTTTGTGTTGAAATAAGGTTCGAAACCTTTGTTCGATCCTGAATTGAAAGATCTGTTTCAAGATTATCAAAGATAAGAATTTTTGCATCTGAAATTAGAGTTTTGATAACATTAATTTTTCGTAAAAAGGAATAAGAAAACTTTCTTTGGTCGGTTTCATCCACAACTGTGTCGAGACCATCTTCTAAATCGAGAATCTCTTGTTTAATTCCTAAAATTTCAAGGTATTTAAAAATTTCATCTTCTGAGGCGTCAGGGCTTTCTAATTGAAAGAAGGTTCTTAAGCTTTCATTGAAGAAACTTGCGTACTGGGCACAATAAGCAATTTGATCTCTTAATTTTATAGGATTGATTTGTTTAAGATTAAGATCATCAATCATCACTCGGCCCGCTTGAGGTTGCACAAGACCCATAAGAAGTTTAAGAATTGATGTCTTCCCTGATCCTTCATGTCCATAGATTACGAGAAGGTCATTTCGCTCAATTTCAAAGTTTACACCAAGAACAGAAGGAAAAGAGCTTTGGACATAGCGAACAGAGACTTGTTGAAATGAGATCTTTCCTTTGAGAGTGTTGTAATAAACAAAAGAGTCTTTATGTCTCTCTTCCTGAGTAAGGTTCATGAAGTTATTGATTTGCATGATATTTGTTTTCAACTTATGAAGCTGGACACTCAGACTAAAAAGAGTTCTTAGTGGATTTAATATTTTCCATAAAATAAGAATTGAAGCAAGAAGTGCTCCTGAGCCCATTTCTCCATCAAGAACTTTTGTGACGCCAAAACCAATTGTGGAGAGGGCTGCGATAGAAATAACTGAATTTGATAATGTATTGATGTTAGAGTTGATGATGTTTGACTTTGAACTTGAACTAATATGGGCTTTTTGAAGCTCCGAGAACTTTCTTAGCCACATCTCTTGAAGTGAATAACTTTTTATTGAGTTGACCTTGGTAAAGGTTTCAAGAAGAAACTCACTTTTTTTCGTTGAGAGCTCTTGGTGAGAGTTTGAAAACTTTTTAACCACTGGTAAGTAATAGAGACCAAGGATAATAAAGAAGATGATTGCCATGAGAGGGATGACGGCAATGCTGCCACCTATAAGATACATGACACCAAGAAAAATTAAAATAAATGGAATTTCAAATAAGGCAACAAAACCAGGTCCAGAGAAAAAATCAACGACATTATAAAAGTCTCTAAATTTTGAAAGTTGTTTTCCTACTGTTCCAGTCTCTGAGATCTTTAGTGGCAGGTAGAGCAATCTCTTAAATATCTCCTGATTTAAAATGAAACTCAGTCGAGATGTAATGCTACTCAGAGTGTATGAGCGAATCATTCTAAAGAAGACCAATGCAAGAGTATAGATGAGAATCCCTACAGAAAGGAGCGCAAAGTTTGTCTGAACATTGGCTATGGCGATCTGTTTATAAACGAGCATTACAAAGAGAGGGGAGATAAGATAAAGAATTGAAAGAGCAAATGATGTGAGAAAAACCACAAGGAAGGGTTTCTTAAATCTTTTTAAAAGGATTTGAAACCAATTTCGAGATTTATCTTTAACGGTCACTTCATAATGACTTTTTTTAGAGAAGGTAATAAAGCTACCCTCAGATTCATCAAGTTTTCTTTCAAGATAAACACCAGCTCTTGGGTCAAAATAAAGAAAGTTCTTTCCAACTTTTCTTATAATAAGAAAACATCTGTTTTCATTAAAAAAGATACATGGCAACGTTCCTACTGTTTCGTTAGTCAGATGAACATTTTGAAATTTGAGAATAAATCCTAAAGAAGAGATCGTGGAAATCAGTTCATCAATTCCAAAATCTTTGAAACTATAGGGGAGAGCACGATAGATATCTTGCTCTCGTCCTTTCCAGCCTAAGGAGTCTAGTAAAGGCCCGATGAGTTGGTAGTATTCATGTTTGTTAAGTTCTTCTCTAGAGTGCATCTGGCTTTCCTGTGCTTTGTTCTAGGATTTCTAGAGGTCGTTCCACAAGGGTCGAATAGTCATGAAAATTATTTTGTGAAATACAATGAAAAAGAATTTTATTTCTTAAGCTGATTGTGAACTCAAGACGACTCTCAAGAACATGGAGGAATACTTTGTCGAGATATTTTCGAAGTCGTTTTAGGTTTTCAGTATGATATTTTTTGATAACGATACCATTTTTTTTGGCATATTTATCTGTCGTAATGAGATGTTTATTAATAAGCATCATGACCTGACTCACGCTGTTCATTGCCCGAGACTTATTCTTATTTTGATAAAGTTGATAAGATTCGAAACACTTTATAAGGATGTCTTCTAAAGATTGGTCTATTTCACTTATTCCAGTGTGTTTAATCAGAGGAGTCATATTTTCAAAGTCATTAACTCCTTCGAGATATTTGGGGGCCCAGCTCACAAGATCAAAGTCAGATTGAATCTCACGAGCAATAAAGACTAAAGAGCGATAAATAATCTCTCCTCGTCTTTTTGACGGGTCTTCATTTAGACTCTTTAGAAAGTATTGATCAAATAGCTTGTCTTGATACTTGTCTTCTCTTATGTCGTGAATAGAGTATTGAGTCTTTGTTTTAAGAGTGAGAGAATTAAAGTGCCTCAGTGAGTCAGAGAGCTTTTTCTTAAGTCCGTCTGTGTTTAAATTTTCATCAACGATAGAAAGGACATTGGTTAAGAAAAAAACGATTTCTTTATCAAGAGTTGGAACACCTGTGTAATTAATAAAGAGTTTTAAATCTTCAAGCGTTTTAGCTGTTTGAAAGTGGTGTTTGAAGTTTCTTAGATGAAGGGCCTCATAATCTTGATGATTTGTATGATGAATGATCCAATCGAGAAGTTCATTCTTAAGGTCTTGAGTGAAAATGATTTTCCCTCGTTGCAGGTTGTGAACGACTCCTTTGATGTAATCAAGGGCCTGTTCATGATCAATCTCCTGACTTTTGAGTTGTGGGAGATTATAGAGGTTCATGATTGATTCCTCTCTTTGGAAATGTTCTTCAGTATATTGAAGAAAGTGGGTTAACGTGACCCTTTCTTCTTCAAGGACTTGAACCGTGATTTCCTTCTTTTGAATCTTTTCGAGTATGAGATTTAAATCAAGAGTGTATCTCGCAAGTTGTTTATGGTCTTGGTCAAGGCTTGGTATATGAGTTCGTCTGAGAATATCCCGAATCGCATCCCATTCTCTTGAAGTGTGAAGCAACCAGCGATTGAAGGCGAGGTCATTCATTTTTACCTCCTTCAACCTCTAGTTTTTGAATAGATTTGTTTTGAATTTTGTATTTTAAATCTGCTTGAATATCTTTTGGGAGATTCTTTCCAATAAAGATGATTGTCATCTTGCCATAGAGCTTTTGTAGTAGCCAACAAGTCATCTTTTGCGCGTCATGGTCCATGGAATGATAGCTTCTATCGAGAATCAGAATCTTTGGATGTCTGAGAAGAACTCTTGCCATAATGATTCGAAGGACAATCCCATTTGGCATAAACTGACTAGATCTAGAGTCTAAGACGGTATCATATCCTTGGGGGAGTTTTGAAATCAATTCATCAAGGCCCAACATTGAGGCGCAATCAAGAGCAATTTGGCTTCTACTGGGTTCAAACATGGTAATGTTCTCAAGAACAGTTCCATTGAAAAGCTCTGACTTTTGGGGAACATAGCCAATGAGGTTTTGAATTGAGGATTGATTAAATCCAACAGAATCATAATGATCAATAGAGATTTTTCCTGAGTGGAGTCTTCTTTGACCAAGGATCGTCCACATAAGCCGACTAATCCCAGATTTATCTTCAGATTTAATAAAGATTGTTTTTTTTGCTGGGACTTCGAAATTAAGATCTTTAAAAAGAGTTTGCTCTTCATCCATTATCGTTAACTCTTTAAGTTGAAGAGAGCCGTCAATATCTTGTGGGATGTCAGGAAGATCATTATCACTTTGTCCTTCGATCTTTAAAACTTTTTCTAAGCACTCAAGTGCAAGTTGATAATTGGAAAGTTGGAACATAAAACCTACAAAGCTTTGAACAGGCTGAAAGAATCGGTTACCGAGAAGAACACATGCCGTAAGAACTCCAATTGTCATATCTCCGCGAACAACAAAATAAGAACCGATTCCTAAAATACCAAATAAGACAAGTTGAGAGAAGAAGACTCCGAGTGAGTCAGGGACAATATCATAAGCCTTGAGTAATAAACTTCGATGAGTTCTTTTCTTTTCGAGAAATTCATACTTTCTGACAAGTCTTTCTTCAAAACTTGTCGATTTAACGATTGAAATTTTAGAGAGAATATCAATGAAAAAACTAGTTTTTTCTTCTTCAGTTTCTTGCTGGCCGATATTGATATGCTTAAAGCGTCTTTTGTGAAGGACGGCAATAGTAAAGTAAAGAGTAAAAATGAGAACTAAAAAGATGGCAATGGCAAGATTGAGATAGGCAATAAAGCAGAGAAAGAGAAAAACAAAGGGCAGGTCAAGTAGGCTTGAGATAATCCTGCCTGAAGTGAGATTTTTGACCGTTGAAATACTATTGAAACTATCAATCAATGACCCTACAGAGAGTTCATTTATTGATTTGGTTTCTCCGTAAAGGATTTTATTGATAATTTGGTTTCCTTGAAAAATTTCATATTCTGTAGAGTAGTGGTTGATGAGATTTTCTTTAGCAAGTTTGATCGCTGTTTCAAGTAAGACTGCGACAAGCCCTCCAAAGATTAAAAACACATGAGATTCATAGGATGAGTTTCTGAGTGTACGATCATAGGTCTGCATGAGAACGATAGGAATCGTAAGAGAAAGGATATTGGTTACCGTTGAAGCGGTTAAAAAGAGAAAAAGCCGACTTTTACTTTCGGTCATCGAGTCCTTAATGAAAAACCAGATTGAGGTTGCTTTCAAATTGAGCTCTTTTTCTTGAAATCTTCGAGTTGAAGTCTTCCTGTTCTCCAAAGCAATCTAAGCTCAAGTTTTATTTTTCGATAAAAACTCGAAAGCTTTGCTTTTTCCATATCTAAATATTCTCTTTGAGCGTCAAGAACAATGTCCTGGTGTCCGGCTCCTTGTTGGAATTCAAAGGTGCGATCTTTAAAAACTGATTGGGCTGTATTAGAAGCTTCCTTGTATTTCCCATAGGCGTCTCTTTCGATTTGAATTTGTTCGATGAGATTAATGATTTCATTCTCAATCTGTATTTTTGCTCTTTGGTGCTCTGCTTTTGCAAGAAGAGATCTCGCTTTAGAGGCTTGAACATCATGATATTCTTTTCGACCTGTCCAAAGAGGGAAGTTAAAAGAAAGTCCAATAAGGGTGTCATAAGAGTCATCAAACTTATCTTCAATGGCCCATTCCTGCTTGTGTTGAAAGTTAAAGCTTAAAGTGGGAAGACGAGTGGACTTAAATTGTTTTACTTCAAGTTCTGAAAGTTTTATTTGAAACTCAGATCTCTTAAGTTGATTTGAGCTAATAGAGAAGCTCTTTGCCTTATCTTTCTCTGCAATTATTGTTGAGACCTTATTTTCGAAACTTGGAAAATGAAATTTTGTAGGAGGAGTTGTTGAAGAGATATCTTTGATTCTTGATTTGAGACTCAAAAGAGTTTGCTTAGTCGTTTCGAATTGGGCTTGGCTTAACAAGAGCCTAGAAGTGGCTCTTTTAAGTTCAACTTTTGAGAGATCGCCTGCCTGAAGTTTTTTTTCAACCATTTTTTTATTTTGAACAAGTGAGTTGGTACTCTTTCTATCAATTTGATTAAGAGAGAGGGCCAGCTTATAATCGGCTATGATACTTGTAAGCTGATACAAGAGATCATTTTTTGTAAGCTTAATTTCTTTTTCTGAGAAGCGAGCACTCAGTTCAGAGAACTCAGATCTGTATCTTCTTTCAAAGTCTAAGAGGTTGTAGTTGATATCAACTTCTGGGCCATAATAGCTGCGAAGATCGACGCGAGGTTCTTTTTCACCTTCAAGACTAAAAGCCAAGTTGACCTGAGGGTGATACGCTGAGTTTTGGGACTTTGATACATGATAAGAACTCTTTGCTTGATGCTTTCTTATTTTAACAAGATAGGCATTCTCACTGGTCTCATTGAGGAAGCTATAGAGATCAAGATTACTTACACTTGCGTGCCCCGAATTGATGGCGATTTTGGAAACGAGAATCAAAAAGCACAGTTTTTTCACCACTAAAAGCCTAAGATAGAATGGGTTTATTTATGCATCGGCCCATAAATAAATCTTTTTAATTTCATTTATTTATTTAATTTTAGACTAAGGTTTTGAAATTATTTTCGCTAGGCAATATTTCTCCGGTGATTTTTATACCCTAGAGAACGACTCGA
>JBMYPC010000077.1:0-14716 GCA_049599895.1 Bacteriovoracaceae bacterium
TTCATCGATCTCATCTTTATTTTGTGAATAATATTTTTCATCAATGAGGATTTGATCAATTTGATTGTGAGTAAACTGAGAATATTTTTTGATAACTTTTAGGCTATCGAGAATAACATGTGAATGAAGTTCAGAACTCTTAAGTTTTGAAAAAAGATCAAGAAGTTCATCAAGGTTTAAAGGAAAGTTCACAGATAACCTTTAAGATATTTACCAGTGTGAGACTTTTTGATTTTAGCAATATCCTCAGGTGTTCCCGTGGCAATAATTTCTCCACCCTTATCCCCGCCTTCTGGTCCAAGATCAATGATCCAATCCGCCATTTTGATAACATCAAGGTTGTGCTCAATGATAAGAACAGTATTTCCTTGATCGATGAGGCGAGTGATCGCCATAAGAAGGGCACTGATATCTTGGAAATGAAGCCCTGTAGTCGGTTCGTCGAGAATGTAGAGGCAGTGACCTTTGGTTTTTTTAGAAAGTTCACGACAAAGTTTGAGTCTTTGCGCTTCACCACCAGAGAGAGTTGTCGCACTTTGGCCTAGTTTCATATAGCCGAGCCCAACTTCGCACAAGACGCTGGTTGCTCTGTGAATTTTGGCATGGTTTGAAAAGAACTCATTGGCCTCCTCAATACTCATGTTGAGAACTTCCGAAATGTTCTTTCCTTTGTAAAGAACAGAAAGTGTTTCAGGATTATAGCGTTTTCCATTACAATCATGGCAAGTCACATAAACATCGGGGAGAAAGTGCATTTCTACTTTTATTGAGCCATTTCCTTCACAGGTTTCACAGCGTCCACCTTTTACGTTGAAGCTAAACCTTCCGGCTTTATAGCCTCTGATTTGCGCTTCTTGAGTTTTAGAAAAAAGTGTTCGAATCTCATCAAAGAGTCCGGTGTAGGTGGCTGGATTTGATTTGGGCGTTCTTCCAATTGGGCTTTGGTCAAGTTCTATAATTTGTTTGATATTATCGATTCCAGCAATGCCCTGATAATTGTTTCGCTTATAAAGGATGCGATTTGTTCTGGTAAGATTATATTTAATCGCAGGAACGAGAACTTCGTGAATTAAAGTGGATTTTCCTGAACCACTGACACCGGTAATGCAAAGAAGTCCTTCAAGGGGAAATTTTACATCGAGACTTTTAAGATTGTTTTGTTTGGCACCTTTTAAAATGATCTCTTTTGTAAGCTCTCTTCTTTCACTTGGAGTATCGATAGTCAGAGATTGATTAAGGTATTTTGCGGTAAGAGATTTCTTTGATTTGAGAAAGTCTTTTTGAGGAAGACTCTCTGTTATTTTCCCGCCATGAATTCCAGCTCCGGGGCCAATATCTATAATATGATCGGCGGCACGAATTGTTTCTTCATCGTGCTCGACAACAATGACAGTGTTACCGATATCTCTTAGGGCCTCAAGGGTTTCGATAAGCCGAGTGTTATCTCTTTGGTGGAGTCCAATGCTTGGTTCATCGAGAACATAAAGGACACCCGATAGAGAAGATCCGATCTGTGTGGCAAGTCGGATTCTTTGGCTTTCTCCGCCAGAAAGAGTATTTGAAGGCCTGGAGAGCGTTAAATAATTAAGGCCAACGTTGAGAAGGAACTCAAGACGACTCTTAATCTCTTTTAAAAGCTTTTCTGCAATCAAATTCTGATGCTTTGTGAGTTTGAGTTTTTTGAAGAAATCAAAAAGAGTATCAATAGGATACTCTGTGAGTTCGATAATATTTTTCTTTTGTATAAGAGTTGAAAGAGCAACTTCGTTTAATCTAAGTCCACGACAACTAGGACAAACACTGGTGTTAATGTATTCTTCTAATGATTTTCTTGTTCGCTCACTCGATGTTTCGCGATACTTCTTTTCAAGCCAAGCAATAATCCCTGGGAAAACTTTAGAAAATTCAAAGTGAGAGTTCTCTGAATCGAAACTATAAGTATAAGTTTTGTTGGATCCATAAAGCAGGATATCGACAAACTCTTTTTTGAGGTCTTTATAGGGCGTTGTCATTTTGACTTTTTCAGCCTTAGCGACAGATTCCACCATTTTATAAAGAAAATTATTGCGAAGAAGGATTGAAAGCGCGCCATCTTTTAAAGAAAGATTGGAGTCATTCAGCATTAGATCAATTGAGAAAGTTTTAACATGTCCAAGACCATTACATTTTTCACAAGCTCCAAGCGGGGAGTTGAATGAAAAGAGTCTCGGTTCAAGGTCGGGGAAAACTCGACCCGTTTGAGGAGAAAGAAGCTTTTCACTAAAAAGATAATCTTGATCATCAATTAAAATATGAATACTACTGTCCCCTAAGCGAAGCGCCAGTTCAATGGAGTCGATCATTCGTTTCTTATTTTGTTTTTTTAAAACAAGACGATCAACAACGATGGAGACTTTGTCAGAAAGATTAAGATTTTTTGGATCAAGCTCTTCAATCCTTTCGACCTCTCCGTTAACGAGAACTCTCACATAGCCTTGAGCACTGAAGCCACTAAGTTTACTTTTAAGCTCTTTTTTATCCTTAAAGGTAAAAGGGGCGCAGAGATAGACTTTAGAGTTCTCTTTTGATTTAAAGATTTCTTTTAGGATTTCACTTGGTGAATAACGCCTTACAACTTCACCAGTATCTGGACAATGAAGAGTTCCGATACGAGCAAAGAGAACTCTCATGTAATCAAATATTTCAGTGACAGTTCCAACGGTTGATCTTGGATTTCTTGAACTGGTCTTTTGGTCAATGGCAATAGCGGGAGAAAGTCCACTTATATGTTCAACATCCGGTGGTTGATATTGAGTGAGAAACTGCCTGGCATAACTTGAAAGAGATTCAATATATCGCCTCTGCCCTTCAACATAAATTGTATCAAAAGCCAGAGAAGATTTTCCGGAACCTGATGGACCTGTAATAACTGTTAAAGAATTTTTAGGAATAGAAACTGTGACTTCTTTTAGATTATGAACTTTCGCTTTATGAACATGGATCACATCATTTTTCATTTAAGTTCCTTTGAATCCTAAGGGCCTCTTTGAGTTGATAAAGACATCCCTGGTAGTTTGCCTTATTTTTTCCATAAAGCCCAAAGGCCGTTCCGTGGTCAACACTCATTCGCAAAAAGGGAAGCCCTAGAGTGATATTAAGACCGAAGCTTTGATAGAGTCCCTTATAATAACTTAACCCTTGGTCATGGTAGAGATAAACCTTTAGATATTCCTTAGAATCATAAAGATGCAGAGCATCTCCGGATATGGGACCAACAAATTCAGTTGCTTTTCTCTTGTTTTTTAGCTCAGAGATGGCCTCCTCTATGACAGAGTCTTCATTGCCAATTAGGCCATGTTCTCCCGCATGGGGATTAATGCCAGCGACAACAACTTTCTTTAGACTTTTTTGAAGCTTATCTAAAGAGCTGAGGGTCGTTGAAATTTTATGCGCAATCTGAGTAGAGCTTATCTGAGTCACTTCTTTTAAAGGGATGTGATCGCTTATGAGAATAATTGTTTCTGCATCGTTAACAAAACACATTGAAAGAGAATCAAGTTTGAACTTTTTTCTTAAAAAATCAGTGTGCCCTCCAGTGCTTTCACCATCTAGAAGAATTTGATCTTTGCTACTGGGTAGAGTGATAAGAATATCTTGTTCTTTTATGTCTTTGATTGCTTCATTAAGTGAATTAGTTGTCTGAGTCTTAGAGTTTGAAGAACATTCTTTCAGAGCAATTTTTTGATTCCAAAAATGAAGCTCTCCGTTTTCAAAACGATGATTGATAGAGCAATCTTTAAGGTATTTTGAAAGAGTTGATTCTTGGGAGTAAAGGAGAAATGATTTCTGCTGAACTTCACCTAGAAGAGAGTAGGACTTTAGAAATATCTCTAACCCAATACCCTTTTCATGACCTTGGGTGACTCTTATTTTTGAATTCATAGAAACTTTGAATTAAATGAAAAGCTTTACGAAATGCTTATCTTTTTGTTTTTGAAACCAAACGTCTTTGACTGTGCCAGCTTTCTTTTCAAAAAGCTCATAGTTAATTTGATTACGCTTTTTATGATAAAGATCTGATTCAACGAGATCGCGATCTTTCACATAAAAGACGTGATAATAATCACCTAGTAAGACGGGCTTACTAAACTGATCTTTTTGGACTTTTTTAAGAGAGTTTCTAATTTGTGGAGACAGACCAGCCTCTGTCACAGCTCCAATCACATTAGTCGTAATACCATTAAGATTAGAAGGAAGGTTTCCAGTGTTTTGATATTTTTTCATAATTGCTGGAAGCTTTTTAATCTGAGATCTTTTTACTGCCGACTTATTGATGATGAAATCAACAAGATCGAATTTTAGACTGACTGATGTTTTAGTAGAGTATCGATCATAGAACTCATTTTTAATCTCTTGCTCACTCACTGAAATAAGAGGTCTAATGACTTTGACACTAAAAAGATTAATTTCAATTGTTTCACGAATAAGTTCAAAGTATTCATCAAAGCTCATTCCATTTGAACTCAAAAACTGAAGAAGATCATTTCTTGTCAGACCTAGGCGAGTTTCTGTTTCTTTAACCTTACTTTCCACTTGATCATCAGTGATGTTGTAACCAACTTCAGCAAGATGTTTGCGAATCAACATTTGATTGACTGTGATGTTGGCAAGTTCCTTAATGGTCATTCTGTTTTTATTAAAAACGATGGGAAGAATATTTCTTCTGGCCGGGATTGTATTTTGAACTCTTTTTAATTGAGAAAGAGTGATGACATCGTCATCGATAACGGCAACGATTTTGTCTAAAAGTGCAGCATTTCCAGTCGCACAAAATAAAAGTGTAAAAAGAGTAAAAATCTTAATCATTAAGAGAAGTTAGCTCTTAAATCAGGCTTTGAAAAGAGGCGCAAACCCTAGATTGTGCTTAGAGTAAATTCTTATTGATTTTAATCTGAGCGTTCTTTCTTAGAGATTTAAAGTACTTATCAATGATTGCATCGCGTTTTTCATCGTAAACAATCTTTTTGTAAAGCGGTAAGCTAATTGAATTAAAGCCTTTAATCCCAAGAACCTTCACAATATGAAAGCCGTATTGAGTTCGAATGGGAGGTGAGATGTATCCAACTTTTTTATTTTTTATTGCGTCGTAATACTCAGGAGCATAACGAATTGATGGTTGGTAACCTAAATCTCCACCGGCTCCAGCGGATGAACTTTGAGAAAACTTGTTAGCAAGCTCAGCAAACTTGTCTGGGTTTTTCTTTAAAGTGGAATAGATTTTGAGAGATTGTTCCAAGGCGGCATCGACTTCTTCTTTGCTTGGTTCAGCTCTTACTCTTAAAAGAATGTGAGCTGATCGTATCTCTTTATTATTTTTGTAATACCTTTCAACGTCTTTATCAGTTACTTTGATATCACGAAATTGTGTTTCAAGGTCCTTAGAGATTTGAGCGTGGTAGAGGACGTCGTTAAGTTTTGTTTTAACAATTGGATCTTCTCCAAGATTGTTTGTCTCAGCTCTTTTGATTCCTAGCTGTCGATTAATAAGATCGTTTAAAACTTTTTCTTTTGAGACGGGCTCTTTTGAAACAAACATCATGCTTTTCTTATAAGCCTCTTCAAAATCAGACTTAAGGATTTTTTTACCGTTAACGGTAGCAATCACTTCTTTGTTGTTTGCAAAAGCATTAAGGCCTGGGAAAATTGCAAGAATAAGGGCCATAGAAATAAGCGTCGTACTTTTCATATAAATAAAATCCTTTTTAATACTTCTTTATTATTTTACTCAATTCTTTATGGATTTAAAGGGGTTATGGCAATTTGCAGTAATATATTTGAAATTTTTATGAAAAATAAAAAAGCCCGACCAAGAATATTGGTCAGGCTTTGGGGGGTATTGAATCAAACCTTGTGGGATTAGGCGTCCCACCAGGTGCTTTTCACGTAGATAATTTTTCCTTCAACTAGGAAGATATGGTGATCAACATACATTCCACCACCTGGATAAAGCTCGATGCCATCAGAGAATTGAATGTGTAGAACAAGCTTTCCTTTAATTTGAGTTTCAAGATATTTAGCTATTTTGGTTTCTTCAGAATAGTCCATGTCATTAAGGTGAAGGTTATTAAAGCGGTCTACATGACGACTTTCACCAATAAAGGCACTGACGTGGCCAGCTTTCGTTTGACTTGCAGGAATTCCAAGAGCATCAGTAAGCTTTTTGGTTCCTTCAGTACCTAGACCTGCTTGAGCTTTATAACGAGACTTAAAAACATAGAGTCTTGTGACCCTCGAGTCATAATCGCTTTCATTGGTGTCTTCATATCTTTTCATCTCTCTTACTTCTTGAAGGACATCGTAAGGAAGATTAATTCTTTTAACACAGATACTGTTCCAAGGATTAGATGAATTTCCTAGTTGATCAGTAAGGCCTTCATCTTCAAACCGACTTTTACAAACAGATGAATCTTTGGTGAAATCCGGTGTCCCGGAATTTGTTAGTTCAGTGACCTTGTCATCAATTTGTGCAAAGGTTTGAGTTGAAGTTAAGAGTGTGAGTGCTAGTAATAGTTTTTTCATTTTTCCCCCAAAAAATAACTTGTTTTTGTTATTAGTCTAAAAAGTTAAAGGTGCAGTAATAGTTTTCAGTCGCGATTTCAAATTCAGGTGCGATATAAGAATGAAATCCTGAGATTGAAAGAATTGTTTCGTAGTTTTCCTTGAAGATTTGAAAATAATAGTTCTCGAATCGATCAAATTCATCTGATTGAAAAGTCACAGTACAGCTTCGATGAGTTTGATTATTTCTTTTGTGGCTCACGCTGAGATTGAGTTCTTCGCCTTCACCAACTCCAACTGGTACGTCTTTTGTTTGTGACGCAATAAGATTGCCCATTGGCCCATACATTTTAAGTTCGACTTGTTTGGGAATATCTTGTGACCAAACAGATTGAACAAAAAGTAGCGTAAACAGTGTTGTAATGAGTTTCATAATCCCCCCGATGATTAAATGAGCAGATAATAGATCTTTTTTGTCGGGAAATAAAATATATTAAGATTATAAAATCGATCTATTAATTAGATTGCTTCGTGCTGTAACTATCTTAAATTACATGTTTCTCGCAAGCCTTAGAGTGAAAGCATTTGCTCTTTCATTTTTTGACAAGTTTCAAAGAGCGTTTCCGGAGTAATACTTGTTTTAGGAGTATGAGTGACAGAATAATCAGGGCTGAATTGATATTGTTTTTTATGGCCTAAAAAGAATTCAACAATTTTATTTCTTCTTTCAGGATCATCATTCAACTTCTCTTCATCAAATTTTAAAAGGAGGTTAGGGCCAGTGACACTAACTGATTTTATTGGAAGGTCAGAGAAAAGAATTCTGGTTCTGAGGATGTTAACAAGGTTTGATAACTCTTCGGGAATTTGACCGTAAATGTCTTCAAGTTCTGCTTCGAAGTTATTGATGTATTCGAGGTCGTTAAAGTTTGAAAGTTTTTTATAAACTTTAAGCCTCTCTGCTGAATCACTAATGTAGCCAGTAGGGATATGGGCAATAAAAGGTGTGGAGACTTCGATATTTTTATTAATTTCAGTCTTTTCACCTTTAAGTTCGGCAATGGCCTCTTTGAGAAGTTGAAGGTAAAGCTCAAGACCAATGTTTCCAATATGACCTGATTGTTCGGCTCCTAAAATATCTCCAGCTCCACGAATTTCTAAATCACATGTGGCGAGATTAAAGCCTGATCCCATATCTGTATAAGTTTGAAGGGCCTTAAGCCTATTCATTGCTTGATCATTTAAAGGAGTATTATGGGGAATCATAAAATAGGCGTAGGCCTTTCGTTCGCTTCTCCCAATTCTCCCTCGGAGCTGATGAAGTTGGGCGAGACCAAAGCGATCAGCACGATCAATGATCATGGTATTGGCATTAGGAATATCAATTCCTGATTCAATGATGGTTGTGGCGATAAGAATCTGAAATTTTCCACTATAAAAATCTGAAATTCTTTTTTCGAGCTCTTTTTCAGGAAGTTGTCCGTGAGCAAAGACGATACTTGCTTCGGGAACGAGATCTCTAATCTTTGAAACAAAAATTTCGATATCTTGAACTCGATTGTGGACGATATAAACCTGTCCACCGCGAGACAGTTCAGCTCGAATGGCTTTTTGAATTGTCGCTTCATCTTCTTTTATTAGATAAGTCTTAACCGGCTGTCTTTTTGCTGGAGGCGTACGGATGAGTGAAAGTTCTCTTAATCCTAAAAACGCTAGCTGAAGTGTTCTTGGAATAGGAGTTGCTGTTAAGGTGAGAAAGTCGACAGTCGATTTTAAAACTTTAAGCTTTTCTTTATGATTGACACCAAAACGATGCTCTTCATCGACTACCACTAGCCCTAAGTCTTTGAACTTAACTTTTTTATTGAGAATACTATGGGTTCCAATCAATATATCGACTTTACCAGATTCAACTTTTTCATGAATCTCATTTACTTCTTTGGTTTTTTTGAACCTTGAGATGAATTCGATTTCAACTGGGAAGTCTTTAAATCGTTTAACAAAAGTATTGTAATGTTGAAGTGCTAAGATCGTTGTGGGAACTAAAACAGCGACTTGCTTTTTATCAAGAACCGCCTTAAAAGCCGCTCGCATGGCCACTTCGGTTTTTCCAAATCCCACATCACCACAAACAAGAAAGTCCATAGCAGTTTCTTTTTGCATATGCTTTAAGATGCTATCGATTGATTCCATCTGATCAGGAGTTTCTCGGTAGGGGAATGATTTTTCAAATTCAGCAAAGTTTTCATCTGGTGGAGTAAAAGAGTGGGCCTTATGACTTTTTCTCTCTGCTTGAAGGCGAAGAAGATCAAAGGCAAGCTTCTTAGCAGACTCTCTCGCTTTAGCTTTGGCCTGATTAAATTTATTCTTCTTTAAATTCTCTGGCTTTAATCCCGCAGTCGAATCAGCATGTTTTTGAATTTGATCAAGCTTATAAATCGGAAGATAGATTTTATCCCCATCGAGATACTCAATGATGACAAAATCATTTTTTTGGCCATTCATTTCTATGGAATCAAGTCCTTGGTAAACTCCAAGACCATGGTGATTGTGAATGACGTAATCACCAGCTTTAAGAGTCGCCAATTGTTCCGCGAAGAGGTCAAGGTTGGCAGATTTTTTAGAAGATTTATCTCTTTTAGAAACAGTTGAAAGAATATCGTTATCTTTTAAAACAAAAAGATTTTCATTTTCATAATAAAACCCACGATTGATGGGGAAATCAGAGAAATGAATATGGTCTTTCAATGGAATTTCAAGTTCTTCTAGGATTGAGAGGATGTCTCTTTTTCCAAACTCATTAGAAAGACAGATCACAATAGTAAGATTAACTTTTTCTGAAAGTGTTTTTAAGATTTCTCGAGACCTTTCTCTTCCATGGAGTGAAGTATCGACTAAAGAGTTCAGTATATTCTTTGGAAGCTCGAGTGCAAGATCCACTTCTTGAAAATCAAGGTGGTCAAAATCGTTATGGATTTTGAGATCATTGACTGAAACAAGAGGAAGTTTTAATAGTTCTTCTTCATCATATTGATAAAACTTTGAAAGCTCTGGGCTTAAGTTTTGATTCTGAGTATCAGTTTCTTTTTCTTCAAACTCTTCACGTAATTGATCAAGGAGATGTTCAAAGTTATCTTTAGCGGTAAGAGCATTAAGATGAAAGTAATGAGGAGAATCTCCTAAATAATCAAAGAGCGTTTCATTTTCTTTAAAAAATAAATGGGTAAGGCCTGAGAATTCTTCAAACAGGTTTCCTTCTTGAAGCTGAGAAAAGATTTGTTTTCTCTTTGCAAACTTCTCTGTTTGGCCAGGCTTAGGCTGAGGAATATTTTCTCTAAAATTAATAATGAATTCTTTTTGAGTCAGAGCTTTTAAAAAAGGCGAGATGATTAACTTTTCAATTTTTCGATCTCTAATGGTTCGGTTTGATTCAGGATCTATTTCGAAAATCTCTTCAATCATGTCATCAAAATAATGAAGACGAACGGGATTTGCATTGAGGGGATAGAGATCAAAGATCTCGCCCTTCTTTGAAAATTGTCCAGGTTCTTCAACTGTAATATTATGTGAATAACCTAGCTTAATAAGTTTTCCCGCAAGCTCATCTGGATGAACCACATCACTGACTTCAAGATTTAATGAGTTCTCTTGAAAAAACTTTCTTGGAGGATTGAGTAAACTCGCAGCTTCAAGTGAAGTGAGAATAATTCTTTTTTTGTTTGATTCATTTGAGAGATGAAAGAGTGTTGACCATCTTTCAATACAATCAGATTCAGATTGAAGAAGGCTTGAGTACGGACTGAGCTCTAAACCAGGGAAAAAATCTACCTCGGGAAAGTCCGAGTGTTTCGCACCGAGTTCTAAGAAAAGCTCATAAAGTTCCTCTAAAAATCTTAGGTCGTCAGAAAGTATGACAATATGCTGCGAGGTTTCAAAAAATTCTTTTTGTTTTGTCCAATTGCTTAAGGCGAAAGCCAGTTTCCAATGATCAAGTCCGTTGATGAAAAGTTTTGAATGCTCAGCGGCCCCTGCTGGAAGAGACTTGAGGTTTTGCTGCCAGGCAAGAATTTTCCTCATCAGTCCATCAAAGATTTTTAGTGATTCAATATTGCTCATAGTCGTTCAACGTGTTCGGCCTAGACAAGTTTTGCTCTGCGTTCTTAATAATCATTATTCAACAGCAAAAAGAGCTTATCCCCCAGTTTCCGATATGTTATCATTCGTGTAAATTTTTATATACACCGGTTGCAACCTAACATTGATTTGGAGAATTATCCATGTCCGCGGATAACATAAATGTCTATATTCCAGTCCTCATTTTAATGAGTATTGGAGTGCTTATTGTCTTTGGTTCCCTCTTAGTTGGAAAAATTATTCGTCCCCACAAACCAAATAGGCTTAAAGAACAACCTTATGAATGTGGTGAAGATCCTGAAGGTGATGCTTGGGCGAACTTTAATATTCGTTTCTACGTTATTGCTCTTGTCTTTATCATCTTTGATGTTGAAGGGGCTTTGATGTTCCCAGTGGCATCAGTCTTTAAAAAGTTTATGGAGGCCGGTGAAGGTGCCGTTGTTCTTGGCTCACTTCTCGTCTTTATCGTGATTTTATTTCTAGGGGTCATTTACTGTTGGAGTAAAGGTGACCTTGATTGGGTTAAAAGTTTTCAGCTTGCGTATAAAAAAGAAGCAGAAGCGAAATCCCTTGAGGCTAAGGAGAGCTAATCGTGAACGATACTATTGCTTCGTATTTTACAGACTTAGGTGCACTTGAAGCTTTAAACTCAGTTCTTCCAAGTGCTTTACAAATTTCTCCACTGGTTTTCACGATCACTATTTTCTTAATTGGTTGTGGCGCTGTTGTTGGCGCACTGGCAACTGTCGGTGGTCTTGGAACATATGCGGAAAGAAAAATTTCAGCTGACATTCAAATGAGACAGGGACCAAACAGAGTTGGACCTTATGGACTTCTTCAGTTTCTTGCTGATGGTGTGAAGATGATCATGAAAGAAGATATCATTCCAACTCAAGCAGATAGAGGAATGTTCATCATTGCTCCTGTTCTTTGTATGGTTGGTATTATGGCAACTCTTGTGATTGTGCCATTTTCTTCGGGCCTTACTCTTTCTAGCCTTAACGTTGGTGTGATTTATCTTCTTGGAGTTGGTTCTTTAATTGGAATTGGGATTCTTCTAGGTGGTTATGCTTCGAACTCTAAGTGGTCAATGCTTGGAGGTATGCGTGGGGCTTCGCAAATTATTTCTTATGAAGTTCCAGTAACTCTTTCAATGCTTGCGATCGTTGTTCTTGGTGGATCACTAAATTTTAATGTGATTATCGAGCAACAATCTGCTCTTCCTCATAACTGGTTTATTTTTCACAATCCATTTACCTTTATTGGCTTTTTTGTGTTTTTTATTGGTGCTCTTGCTGAAGCAAACCGAGCTCCCTTTGATTTACCCGAAGCGGAATCTGAACTTGTTTCTGGTTATCACACTGAGTATACAGGGATGAGATTTGGACTTTTTGCACTGGCTGAATACATTGAAGTCTTCGTTCTTGGTGGTATTGCAGTGGCGCTCTTTTTAGGTGGATACAAAATGCCTTTTGATGCGACCGCATTTCTTATTAAGAACTTTTCAATGCCTGAGGCCCTTGCAAGTCATGTTCAACAATTTCTTGAAGTTGGTTGTTTTGTGACTAAGACCTTACTTATTTATTATGTTGTTATCTGGATTCGTTGGACTCTTCCAAGACTTCGAGTTGACCAGCTAATGACAATTTGTTGGAAATATTTAACACCAATCGCGCTTGTAAACCTTATTGGTTGTGCGGTTTGGATGGTCGCTTTTGATGGGCAATCAATGTTTGATCTCTTCGCCTCAATTTTTAGTGGTGGATACGGTGGTGGACATTAATTCGTCCTTAAGGAGTATTTTGTGTTTTTAAATGCATTGTTTTTATTGAGTGGTTTAGGTGTCATCTTAGGATGTATCGCGGTTGTGAGTACAAAAAACCTTATGCATGCCTGCCTTTATCTTCTTTTAACTCTTTTTAGTGTGGCCGGTCTTTATGTAACCATGAACGCTGACTTTCTTGCAGCAACTCAACTTGTTGTTTACGCCGGTGGAGTTGTGATTCTTATGCTTTTTGCCATCATGCTAACAGGGGGAATTAGCGCTCCTTTAAATAAGCTCGGTGTTGAAAAGATTCCAGGAATGGGAAATATGAAAACCTATTTCTTTGCTTTCATCACAGCAATTGTTGTGATCGGAACTTGTTTTCAAGTTATTATTAATCTTTATAGAGACGCAAGCCAGTTAGAGGCCAACACTTTTGAATCAACAGTTCATCAAATTGGAGAGCTTCTTATCACTGATCACGTTTTAGCTTTTGAAATTAGTTCTATCCTTTTATTGGGGGCACTCATCGGTGCTGCGATTATCGCGAGACCTCGTTCATTAAGTGATGAATCAGGGAGCGAGGGAAATTAATATGATCGATCTATCAAGTTACCTATTTTTATCCTTTGTTCTTTTTATTTCTGGAATCATTGTCATGGTGGCCAGAAAAAATGTTGTGGCGATGCTTCTGGGAATTGAGCTTATTCTTAATGCCTGTGCCGTAACCTTTGTTGCTTACACAAGGTTTTTAAATCACAACCTTGATGGGCATGTGATGAGTTTATTTATTATTGTGATTGCTGCCGCTGAAGCCGCTGTTGGGCTTGCGATTGTAATTAGATTTTTTCAACTTAAAGAAACAGTTCATATTGATGATGCTACTGAGCTTCAGCAATAAGTTTGAGGTATAAAGAGAATGGAATATACGATTTCAAGTGTTGCTTTAATTGCGCTACTTCCTTTCTTCGCTTTTGTCGTGAATGCTTTTATTGTCAAAAAGTTCACGAAGTTAGCGGTCGGAATTAGTTGCGCTTCAATTTTTGGATCATTTATCTTGGCGACGAGAATCTTTAGAGATTTTATCTCTGGGGTTCACTCCTCTGATTATTATGTTCACAAAGTCTTCCCATGGTTTGACTTAAACGGTGCCGGAATTGAATTTCAGGTCAATATGGGGATTTACATCGATAACATGTCAGCAGTTATGCTTTTCATGGTAACTGGTGTTGCTTTCTTAATTCACCTTTTTAGTACTTATTACATGAAAGATGACATCCGTTTTGGACGATTCTTTGTTTATCTTTCTCTTTTTACAAGTGCCATGCTTGGTCTTGTTCTTTCCGATAACCTTCTTTCGGTCTTTATCTTTTGGGAGCTTATGGGATTTTGCTCTTATAGTCTCATTGGCTTTTACTATGAAAAAGAAGGAGCGGGGAACGCTTCAATTAAGGCCTTCATGACTACAAGAGTAGGGGATGTTTTCTTCCTTCTTGGGATCTTGGCGATTTGGACAGTTGTTGGAAACGTCACTTTCGTTGATATCTATAAAACAATTGCAGCCGGTGGGTTTGATTCACTTGCGGTACTTGGTATTCCTTTTGCGACTTTCGCTGGTTTTTGTATCTTTATGGGAACTATTGGAAAGTCGGCTCAGGTTCCTCTTCAAGTTTGGCTACCAGATGCTATGTGGGGACCAACACCATGTTCGGCACTGATTCACGCTGCGACTATGGTTGCCGCTGGGGTTTATCTCTCTTTAAGAATTTTTCCAATCCTTGAAATGGGAGGACTTCTTCCTGTTGTTGGTTATATTGGAGCGATTACGGCTTTTGGTGCAGCAACAATTGCCCTTATTCAAACGGATATTAAAGCGGTTCTCGCATACTCAACAATTTCTCAGCTTGGTTACATGGTTTTAGGAATTGGTGTTGGTGCTTATAATCCGGCTTTCATGCATCTAATTACTCATGCTGTTTTTAAGGCCTGTCTCTTTCTTGCTGCTGGTTCTGTTATTCACTCACTTCATGATCATCACACTCATGCTCACGTTCAAGAAATGCCGAGAATGGGTGGTCTTAGAAAGAAAATGCCTTATACCTTTATCGCGATGATGTGTTGTACCCTCGCGATTGCGGGCGTGCCAATATTCTCTGGGTTCGTCTCAAAAGATAGAATCTTAGGTGACGCTCTTCTTTGGTCTTTCTTTAATGGAATAATTGATCCAGTTAAAACGATACCGGCCCTTCTTGGTTTTGCTGGTGCATTCTTAACGGCTTT
>JBMYPC010000078.1:0-14685 GCA_049599895.1 Bacteriovoracaceae bacterium
TTGCTTTTTTGCCGCACTTTGCGCTTTCTTTCCAAATCACGAGGTCATAACATTCTGCATGTATTGTTTTTAAAGCGTTCGTTAATCCAAAGTGTTCCATTGCAAACCCCAAATCTTTAAGAGCGAGGGCGCTCTTCCTTTCTTAATTCTTTTAAACCAGAAAGTCCCTCTCAGATTAATCCACCCGAGAGGGACTCGGGTTTAAGAATTAATTGGCCAGGACCCATTGCCGTAAAGTTCCTGGCCAAATAACATTCATTAAGAGATTAATCTTAAAGCTTGGTTTGGTATGTTATTTGCTTGAGATAGAGTCATGATACCAGCTTGCTTAATAACGTTAGCTGAAGCAAGGTTGGCAGCCTCTTGAGCAACATCAGCATCTTCAATAACTGATCTTGCACTATCTTGGTTAAATGCTTGCGTTTCTAAGTTTGTAATCGTTGATTGGATTCTCGATTGAATCGCACCTAGATTACCTCTATGACCCGCAACTTGTGTAATGGCCTCATCAATATTTGAGATTGAATCAAGCGCGTCTGCCTTCTCAGAAACTCCTGTTCCACCTACTCCTAGAGTGTCAGCCGTTACATTTGTTTGGTCTGAATCAAAAGTGATTCTGTTCATTTCAGATCCACTGTTACCAACTTGAAAGTCCATTTCACCGTTACCTTCACCATTTAACAGGTGCATACCGTTAAATGTCGTTGTCTCAGCGATTCGGTCAATTTCCTCTACAAGGTGTTGGTATTCCTTGTCGAGATAACCTCTTTCATTCTCTCCAACCGTGTCCGACCCGGCTTGGATAGTAAGTTCTCTCAAACGAACAAGCATGTTTGAAACTTCGTTAAGTCCACCTTCTGTGGTTTGGATAAGAGCGACAGCATCGTTTGAGTTACGGATGGCCTTTCTTAAACCTTTTGTTTCAGCTTCTAACTTCTTAGAGATCGCGAGTCCCGCTGCATCGTCAGCTGATTTAGTAATACGTTTCCCAGATGATAATCTTGCAATTGAAGCATCACCCTTGTCAGAAACTTGCCTTAGGTTCTTTAGAACAGCCTGCGAGGCAATGTTCGTACTAATTCTTAAACCCATTTTCATACTCCTGTTTAAGGTTTATGGATAATAATGAAAACCCGACCATTACCATCCGTTGTGTAACCTATCGCCCTACTCGGTTTTTAACTTTAGCGTATTTGTCTGCTATTTAACGATTTTGAGGATTTTCAAGTACTTAGAATAAAAAATAATTGAGCTTTGGCATCGGTTTTGTATTATTCACGGCCCGTGCCAGGGATATGGAAGGGTTAGGTTTGATAATATAGCCTGGAAAAATCTCCAGGCTTTCACTGAGCAGCAAAAGTGTCCAGCGGACACTTTTGATGACCTGGGAATGTCTTAACCCGTCAGCGCTCGGTCTTCACCCACCATAAAGAAAACCATAACCTTGGTGGTTTAAATAAAAGTTCTCTTTTCTTTCACCATCAGTAGCCTGAAAGTCAAAATCTCTATCGGCCTTTGAAATCCCTGCGCGGAATCTTAGGAAAAGCTTAAGCTTTCTCGATTCCCCTGGAGAAAAATAGGCCGTTTCAGAAAAAATCACTGAAGTAAATCTCGTATCACTCGAACCATAAACCTGATCTTCGACCCAACCAACTGACTCAATTCCCAACCTCGACTTCAGTTGGATGGCCTTTAACTTTTTTGGAAAAAACTCAACACCAACACCATAGCCACCTGAAAGCTCGTCATAATTAAACGGCATGCTCTCTTCTTCGGCTGCAAACCCATCCCCAATCCACAGAAATAAAAACGAATACAATACTAATTTCATAAATCCCCCCACATTTTGCGCTTCGTCGTGAGGATTTATAGCCCAAGCTTTTTACAAAGTTCAATATTATTGAATTTGATTCAAACCATTTTAATAAAATAAAATTTATTTAACTTTATTAAAGACCCAGGTGCATAATTTCGATAAGATAAGGACATGGCAGTCAGAAAAGATGAAATCAAACAGGCAGCACTTAAGATCTTAAGTGAAGAGGGAATCTTTCAGTTTTCCCTAAAAAGGATTTCGGAAGTCTCAAAAATCTCTAAGTCATTGATAAGTTATCACTACAAAGACTCAAGACTTATCTGTTATGAGCTTTTTCAAGAAATGGGAGAACTTGGCGCAAGAACAACTGATGAGGCAATTTTCGGCGCTGAAAACCCCGAAGAGAAACTTACGGGAGTTGTTGATGGTGCCCTTAAGTGGATTGCTTTTTATCCTGATTACTCATCACTCATTATTTTAATGTATCACCTCTCGGCCGTTGACGAGAAAATTCTCGCGGCCAATAAACTTATTCATGAACGTGGTGAAAAAAGAATTGAAGACATACTTTGCGAAGCAGGCGTGAAAAAGCCAAAACTTCTTTCACGAAATGTTCATAATCTGATTGTAGGGACGCTGGTAAAGATGGTGACGATGCGAGAGTCTCATAATTATCAGGCCTACCGAAAAGATCTTTTAAGAGGCATTAATAAGATTACGGGTCTTAAGCTTACGCTTAATAAGTCCTGGATGTAACGTATAAAAACCGGTCATGAGACCATAAGCTGAGACATCATCAGAAACTTTTAACCTATGTTCCGTAAAGCTAGTATCACCATTATGAGAAAAGCCACCACTTATGACACCAATATTTCTAAGAATTGGCGTTCGACTTCCATACTCCCATGACCAAAAACCTCTCTTCCAAAGCCAACAGGGAAGAGTTCTTGAAAATTGGGAAGCCTTGAGTACTCTTCTTTAGTTATCCGAGGCACTATATAGTCGTACTGGTTTAAATTTCCAGTACTCAACTTTGTGAAGACTGGGCGCTGACGCTTCCTGATCGCCTGCGACGCCTGAAACCTCATTAAAAAACTTTTTATCGTTCTCGTCATCAAAGTCATAAACGTTCTTAAAGCCTGAAGGAACTTGGCCATTCAGAACCAGATCATTTCCTTGGTAAATTGAAAACTCAAGCTCATTATCATAGAGAAGTTTTAAAAAGTACTCATCGATACGCTTTCGTTTCTTTTCAACATTTTTCCAACTTCGCTTAATTTTTCCTTCATGCTCGTATTCCAAAAAGGCATCAATGATAATTGAAGTAAAACAATGAGCGGCGGTAGCATAATTCTTTTTTGTCACCAAAGCACCGGAACACATCATCTTCCAAGTTCGAAGTCCCTTCTTCCTATAAAGAAGAGGGAAAACGGAGTTAAAAAATCGTTCTTATCAAAGGTACCGTTTACAACATTCGACTTGATGGTTTGATTGCCTTCAAGTTGATTACCACAAGAAGTCAGGTTAAAGCTCAAAGCCACCATCAGAACGAGAGAAAGGAAAGAAGTGAATTTCATGAAATGCTAAATAGCATGTTCTTGATTTTTGTCGAGGAGCTCTTTCACTTTTATAAGTGTAAAAGGTTTTGACAGGTAAAAAGGTAACTATTTTTCGACTCATGAAAAGAACAACCCGTTCGAAAAATCTTCGATCACTTAATGCTGCCAGTTCTTGAGACCAACCAGACTCAACTATATATTTCCAACACAAATGCACCGCAACAAGGAATTATCTCAATGAAGACCTTCGTTATTTTAATCTGTTGGACCACTTTTATTTTCTCAAATCCTGGCTTTGCTGAAAAAAGATTCATTCGTGATGATATTTCTGATGCGAAATTTGGGACAGAGAAGAGAGCTGAGATTGTCGCAAAAATTGCGAATCTACAGGACTCTGTTAGCAAAGACATTATCGGACAAGATCGAGTTGCCAGAATGCTTCAGGAAAGACTCATGCAATGGATGGATAACTTTGGAACGAGAAAGGCAGACCCTGTGGCGATGCACCTTATTGGCTTTCCAGGTATTGGTAAAAGTGCAATTTTAAGAAAGATTGAAGAAAGTGGAATTAAGGTTATTCATATTGATGTTCAAGAATTTGCTGGTGAAAACGCTGAGATCGGATCACTAAAAAGAAGCCTTTACGATATCTCACAAAAAGCAAAAGAAGAGCCTACCGTTATTATTTTTGATGAACTTGATAAAGTTCCAGAAATCGTTGGCAAAGAAGCCGCCGATGAAGAGACAAAACCTATTATCGGTCTTCTCAACAAAATCTTAACCGATGGAGAATTTCTCTACGGAACAACAAAGGTAAATCTCTCGAATACAACTGTTGTGACTGCGATGAACTTTTCACCTGAAATGATCGAAGAGTTTTCCGAAGAAGTTTTTGGAGAGAACAAAAGCTTTTATGATCTGAATATCAATGACTTTAAAAAAATTGATGATTGGTTAAGAGCAAGTGCATCTTCCCGTGAAAAAGTACTCTCTCAACTCTTTCGCTCCAATACAGTAAGTCGTCTTTCACCCAATACTGTTATTGTGAAACCACTGAATGAAAATGACTATCGAGAAATCATTCGAAGAAATGTTGAGACTTCAATTATTTCTTCGACTTCTGATGAAAATGCTGGAAAAAAGTTAACTGTGACCTTCACGGAAGAGTTCATTGATCTTCTCGAGAAAGTGGCTGTAAACCCTTCTTCAGGTGCTCGTGAAACCGTTTTTAGAGTCAATCTTCTTACACAACAAGTAATATCCATCGCCAGTAAATATACTGGAAAAGAAAAACTTCAAGTTAACCGACCACGTGAAATCGTAATTGGAACAAATGCCGGTGATGATCAAATTGAGGTTAAAATTGTTGGAAAGAAGTTTTCTTCAACAGACAAGGCCCTCTATGATGACAAAACAGCTCATATCACTTTGAATTACAACCATGACGATCGTCAGTTTGAAAGACCAGCGGGGGTTCAAAAACAAAAACCCAAATCGACTAAAAGAAAAACAGATGAAGAAGAACAAGTTCAGAAAATCACTAAAAAAAGTATCCGAGAAGCAAGATTTCCCAAAAAAGCGATAGTTGCAAGTAATATTGCAAACAAGGTCAATGAATCAATCGTTGGGCAAGAGAACCTAACAGCCGACATTGAGAAAGGGTTCCAAAGTTTTCTCTCTAGGCCAACAGAGAGGCTTGACCGTCCAAGCTTTTCTGTTCTTGCAGGATTTCCAGGAATTGGAAAAACAAGAATTGCCGAACTCTTTGCAGAGCATGCCGATCTAAAAATCATCAAAATCAACCTTCAGGAATATGCAGGGAGTACAGAAGATGCAGTTTTTAAGTTTCTCTCTGATCTTGAACATAAAATGGGACAGATCGAAGCTGGTGAAAAGTTTGTCCTTTTAATTGAAGAGATTGACAAAATTCCCGAAATTGACGAGAAAGGCGCCATGCAAGACCGACCAATCCTTGGGATTATCAAAGAGCTTCTTAATAGTGGAAGGGTCAAGAGAAAAATTATCTCTGGAAGCTATAGCAATGATTTCCATATTGATGTTCGACGTGCTTTTACAATGCTTACTATGAACTTTCGTCATGATCTTTTTGGCTTTGAAGCTGATCCCAGGTTAACTTCAATAAGTGATGTTATGAATGCTTGGAGATCGATTAGCGGAACCCTTAACGATCGAAAAAAAATTCTTAGTAGTCTTTTTCTCCCTGATACGATTTCGAGAATCATAAACCAAACTCATATTGTAAAGCCTTTGAGTGAACCAGAGTACTCAAAGGTTATCGATATCACAGTCGATGGAGTTGTTGTTAAAAAGTTTATTAATCCTGAAACAGGAGTTAATAACACACAAATTGATATCAATCTCGATCGCTCATATAAAGATTACCTTTTTTCGGAATCAGTGATTCCTTCCGAAGGTGCAAGGAACACAGTCATCAGCGTTGAAACAATTCTTGGAGAAGATATAGAACAGGCAATAAACTCAATTCCACGCTCTTCTGACCTCGCAGCAGTTCCTGTTGAGTTTAAGTTTGAGTTCCGCGAGAAATCAAAAACAAAAGGAGATCGAGTTGTCCTTAAAGCAAGAGAAAAAGGATCAAAAGGAAGATATCAAGTTCTTCTTGAAAAAGAAGTCATGCTTAAATTTCCTTCTCCAAAATTCTTCGGCCGTATGCCAGAAAAAAGAATTCATACATCACTACATGAGTTTGGTCACGCTTTTGCCGCAGTAAGGCTTGGAACAAGATTCACTCATGTTGTCGTCATTCCACCTAGTACAGGGACAGGTGGCTATGTGAAATTTATGCCTACAGATTCTCATGCACGAACAATGATCTCAAGGCTCCATGCAACTCTCGCAGCAAGAGCGATGGAAAAAATATTCTTTGCGCCGGATCCTCTTGCTCCAGATTCTTCACTTTACATAACCTCTGGCCCATCATCAGATATAAAACAAGCAACAAGTACCCTCCATACTATGATGCAATCTCTTGGTTTTGATCCGAGAGGAGGTGTTGCAGATAAACATTATGCTCCAACAAGGCCCTTCTTCGACAACCTGTCCCAAGCAGATGCTGATAAATATGCCATGGTCCTTCAGGATATTGAAAACCATATGATTAAAGACTTTCTCGAAGCTCATTCAAAAGAATGGTACATCAAAAAAATCACGAACCTTGCTCAAAATGGAATTATGAATGAACAAGAGTTTTATGAACTTATTGAATATGTCTACCCAGGAGAAAAAGCACAAAACTTCTCAGGGGCAACTCAGCTACGAGAAGCTTTTTCCGATATTATTGAACTTGAAAATGGAGAAATCGCAAAAGCCTCAAAACAAAAAATGGGGACGACACAGATCACTCCCAAGGAAAGTCTCGATAAATCGATCGACGCTCTTAAAAGGTCCATTCTCACTCATTTTGGCGATATTCAGACTGCACAAAAAGCAAAAAGTGATAATTGCCTCTCTTCACTAACGAGTGCAGTGAGCTCTCTCCAATAACTCCCATAATTACAAGGACTTATGAATTAAGTCCTTTGTAAAAAACCTATACAGGGTTGAAATCATTACGAAGTGCCCCTCTACAAAGAAGAAATAAGGATAAGGTAAATCATAATGGTAAATTTTAATGAATATGTCAGAGATGTTTTTTTAAAAACAAATGAGAAAAACCCTTTATTCTCATTAAGGGCCTTTGCCAAAAAACTTGAAATCGCACCATCTACGGCAAGTGAAATCATCAGTGGAAAAAGAAGCCCAGACCTTGAGTTGGCCACAATGATCCTTCAAACTTTAAAATGCCCTGAAGATACAACACTGGAACTTCTTTCTGGACTTGAGTTAAGATTAAAAGCCCAAGAGCTCAAAAAAAAGCCAATCCTCAAAAAAATTAATAAAAGCTATAATCAAAATACTCTTGAGATGGATCACTTTAGTGTCATTAAAGATTGGTGGCATTATGCGATTATTAATCTCATTGAACTTGAGCATTTTAAAAATGATTCACTTTGGATCAGTTCAATGCTTGGAATCACAGAAGAGCAATGTCTTGAAGCGATTGAAAGACTAAAGAGATTAAAAATCTTAAGCGAAGTTGAAGGCAAACTTTTCTTTGAAGCGAAGAATCTTGCCAGTCCTTCAGGTATCCCCTCACAGTCAATTCGAAGTTTTCATAAACAAATTCTTGAAAAGGCCATTACCTCACTCGAGAAAGAATCTCTTGATGTTAGATCTCATACAAATATTATGATTCCGGCAAACACAAAAGCTTTTGCTATCGCAAGAGAAGAAATTAAAAACTTTCGAAGACGTCTTGGTACCTTACTCGAAACAGGCCCAGCTGATCGAGTTTATAACCTCTCGATTCAACTTTTCCCAATTTCGAAGAGGGCCGAATGATGAAAATGCTAATCATAAGCCTTTTTCTTTCTACAAGTTTTAATCTCTTTTCTGGGGAATTATCCGAAGTGATGAAAAGCGCTCTCAGCTCAGATCGAATTGCAAAAAAAGTTGATGATCATTTTCGTGATCTTATGACCCAAAAAGGGACCGAAACAGGCGATGGTGGTGACTATATTAGGGCCAGCTTCATCCCCAAAGCGACAAAAATATGGATGTTAGTTGAAGACAATTTAAAATACAGACAAATTCCTGTTTGGCCTTATTATCTTAGACCAACAGAAATTCTACAAAAGATTAATATCAACTCGATTAAACTCTCCAAAACAGATGTTGTTCTCGATAACGGCGGTTCAAGAGTTTACGGAAGAGTTCTCAATCTTAAAGACCAAGGATCGGCGCAGATCGCTGAAAAGTACATTGACGTTTCTCAAGTTAAGTCAGAAAGAGTCCTTATTCTTTCTCAAAACGATCTTCCCACAGATCAGGTTGATCAAAAGTTTTTTCGCTTTGTAATTCACGAGGGGCTTCGCCTTGTAGGAATAAATGATGACAACTCTCTGATCACAAATAACATCATCAACCAACTTGAATGGATTCTCTCGCAAAAGCCAGACACTCCATTTAATGAAGTTTATGAAAATGATGTTATGTTCATGATTTCAGTTCCTCAATTCTCTCGCAAAGTTTTCCTTGATCAAGGAGGAGACCCAGAAGTTATTAAACAAATTCAAAATGACCTTGATGAAATCGAATCTTTTTTGCCAGAATGGACCTACACTGATCATGGTCAAAACAATATCACTCTTAAAAAGTCTCAAATACAAGAAAAGCCAAGCTTTAGAGATCGCCTTATAAACGTCATCCACACTTATAAGAAAAGTCTTAATGTCATTAAAAAGATTTCTCGATCACAAGACGATTATAAAATTAAAATTGCAGATCAGCCAGCAATCTCAAGCCAATTCATCATGGCAAAAATCGAATCAGACCTTGAAACCATGTCAAATTTTTATCGCTATACCATTGAAAAGCTTTGGCCGAATCTCTATAAAATGAGTGAGGTTCTAACCTTCAAGCTCAATGGACTCTCAAAAAACTTTAACTTTTGTGAAAGCATTGGACTTGCCACAATCTCTCAAAAGCTTCTTTTTATTCAAGGTAAGAATATTGCTTTTATTCTTCTCAGACAAAATGTCCAAGAGCTTCGGGCCAAGCTCATTGGAGATGTTTTTTCTCCCTTAGAACTTCGAACTCAAAATCAACCTTTTGCAACACTCTCTCTTAAAAATGATAGCGGACAATCAGCAGCAGCAAATGGAAAAGCTGACGCGATTTTAAAAACAGACTTTATGGAAGGATCTGATGGAATCTTTCGAGGCACCCTTTATCTCAATGATTGGATTGGCGGGTTTTCGGACGTTGAGATTCCTGTTCAATGCAAATTCATGACAGGATCCCACCCTGATTTATCAATATTTAAAGAACACTACCTATAGGAGAACAACGATGAAACACATTATTTTGCTTTTTACCTTGCTTGCCTCAACAAGCTCACTTGCAAGCTGCTTTGCCTTTATTGCGCCAGCTGATAAAGTCTTAGGACTTAATGGAAATAAAGTTGGTATTGAAGCTCCCCAAAGCTTTCATGATGACATTAAAAAAGTTAAAGGAGCTCTTCAGCAAAAGAAATATCGAACAATTCCGATTGAAGGATCTGCAAGCCTGATCATTAGGTCTCTTTATATCGATGAGGACAACGATTCACACATTGTAAGGTATTACTACAGCTCAGATTCTAAAGATATTATCACAGCCTCAGGGAGAAGCTACGCCGAAGCACTCGACTCACTTAACCCTTGTGACTAGTATTTGTGATTAACATGAGTCGTAAAGTAACCAAGGAGTAGTCCTCCGGCACCTTTACGGCTTTCTTTTTCAAGCGGAACAACTATTCCATTAAAGTTGTTAAGGATTGAAACAAATGCCGCTGTCATAACTCCAAGGTTTCGAAGCTCATACTTTGGAGCTTTTTCAGTTCCGGCATTCACATTAACCATCGTGAAAACAGGTCCACCGCTATCCCCTGGACCAACAGCATGAAGAAACTCATTGGTTTTTAACATCAGGGCCTTAAGGCTTCCCTTTTCAAATGTGTGTTTCGCACTTGATAACATCTTAAGTTTTGAAAGTTCATCAGACTTCACAAAGTTCATAAACCCAACTCTTCTTGTTCCATTATATTCAAAGTTTGCCAGACTTGGATCTTTCATAAGTTGAGCAGCATAATGGCGATAGCGAATTTCTTCATATGTCAGATCTTGACCATAACCGACAGCAAAAACAGCTGGGTAAGCATCAAGTTTCTTATACTCATCTCTCGAAATACGAGGAATAATTTCTGACTTTTCAAAAGAGCTTTCAAACTTTAACCATGCAATATCAGGAGTGTGACTTTGCTCACAAAGAAGAGCCGCTTCAAACTGAGAAATAGTTTTTACATCCTTTCTTTCAGCTGACTCTAAGAACTTCTTTCCATTCTCACTCTTAAGATCATAGTAATAATTAACTGCTGGAGCTTCTTTTTCTTCTTCCGTTTTATATTTAGGTTCGAGATAAAGAGCATACGACTCACCTTTACAAGCGTAATACTCGTTTGTTCCATCTGTTAAAATCTTTCCAACAAAATATTTTTGATAATCCTTTTTATCCATTACATCATAGAGAGCATAGAGAAACTTCCTTAAGAGCTCTTTTCTTTTTGAATGAATCACAATTTCTTTTGCAATCCTTACAGTGCTTTCTTCATTAGGAATAACCTTTCCAAAATCAAGGTTATTGCCTTTATAGACACCAACTTTAAGAGTATTGGTCTTTAGAATGTTATTGAGCTCTTTATCAATGTTGGCGCGAATTGTGCTTTTGAAACTGAAATACCAGTTTTTGAAATCTTTTTTTCTTTTCGCTTTAAAATGATCAAGGATCGTTCCTTCAAAACAATGAGCGGCGGTTGCAAATGTCTTCTCCAATACCGGAGTTCCCGAACAAAACATCGCATACTGATCAGAACCTTCGTTTTTAGAGACGACGGCCATGACCTGCTTGAACTCTCCATCTTTATCCTCGATACCATTAACAATTGAGCCATCAAGAAAACGAGACTTTTCACCTTCAAGATTATTGGTCTGCCCACATGAAGTAAGAAGCCCTAGAGAGAGTAAGAGTAGTAATGTAATTTTTTCTTTTGCGTGTTGTATTTTTTCCATGATTTTTCCTAGCGCTCCCATTATCAGATGGCCCTAGATCATGTACTTTTTTCAGGGTTTCCCTTACACCCCTACATTCTTTCTTACAAACTCTTAATTCTGGTAAAAATTACTTTTCAGATAGGTTCTATTTTTTTCTTCAAAAAATAAAAGATGCCCGATACCGAATGTTATCAGGTTGACAGAAAACAAATTTCATTAAGAGAAGGTAGTGCGAAGACCTTCATTCTTAAACCCTTTCATTGTATCCCTCTTTAAACAAGGGAGCGTTAATCCTAACGGCTCCCCCTGTTTAGAAGAGATAACCAATGAAAGCCTTCGCTACTACCCGATCAGCCTAAGCGCTGTTTGAGGTGTATTGTTCGCTTGAGATAACACTGCCGTGTTAGCTTGAGCGAGTATGTTAGCTCTCACCAATTCTGAAGATGATTTAGCGATATCTGTGTCACGAACTCTTGAGTTTGCAGCTGATAAGTTTTCAGTTTGCACATCAATGTTTCTCATTGTTGACTGCATTCTGTTTTGGAGTGCACCCAAGTTTGCTCGTGTACTATTAATTTTTTCAATTGCGCCGTCGATTCCCGCCAAGTTTGACTGTGAATCTTCTTTAGTCAGAACATTCATCGACTCCACTTTAAGATCTTCTGCAGTAACAGAATTTTCCCCAGACTCAAATGTTAGTCTTGAGTTTGCATCACCATGAAGACCGATTTGGAAATTCATTTTTTCGCCTTCACCATTCAGCAGCTTAACCCCGTTAAACTCTGTAGTGTTTGCGATTCTGTCTAATTCCTCTCTGAGGTTTTGAAATTCCATATCAGAGAATTTTCTCTCAGCATTTCCAACAGTGTCGTTGGCCGATTGAATTGATAATTCTCTTAATCTAATTAAGATTGAAGAAATTTCGTTGAGTCCACCTTCAGCTGTTTGAACAACTGAAACACCATCACTTGCGTTTCTTTTCGCTTGGTGTGAACTTGAAATTTGTGCTTTTAATTTTTCCGAGATAGCTAAACCAGCAGCATCGTCACCTGCTCTGTTGATTCGACTACCAGAAGACATTTCTGCAAGAGCCTTGTCTTGCGTCTTTCTAATTTGGTTAAGGCTCGATTGTGCTCTTAACGACTGTACGTTTGTGTTAATTCTAAATCCCATTTCTAATCTCCTCTAAACATAGTTTCACCTCCCGTGGTAATTTTAATTAGTGAACCAACCATGTTCACCAAAAGTGTTGAGTTATGTACTGGTTAATTATTCGGATATAAGTCTGGGTACTTTAGTTTTTTTAGGCAATTTTTTCCCTTTTTTTAAGTACTTAACTGATTTAGTCGGTTGGTCTTTCTGTCTTTTTAGGTAATTAGCCTTGGTACCCGACAAAGGGTGTAAGGTATTAATATTATTTATTTTTTGAGTTACTTGGTTATTTGCGGATTTTCTCTATTAAATTGGTGGAAGAATAACCATCTATAAAAGATAGACTCTGAACGGTACCACCATTTGCTTCAACAATATCATAACCAACGATTTGTTCTTTCTGCCAATCTCCACCTTTAACTAAGATGTCGGGCATGATGGACTTTATAAGCTCTATTGGAGTTTCGTCACTAAAGATCTCAACAGAATCAACGGCTTTTAAATTTTCTAAAAGAAACTTTCGATCATCCTCATTATTAATAGGACGTTCTGGTCCCTTAAGACCTCGTACAGAACTATCAGAATTTAAACCTAGTATAAGGATGTCACCCAGAGCTCTTGCTTCATTAAGATAAGCAATATGACCTCTATGAACAAGATCAAAGCAGCCATTGGTAAAAACGACTTTTTTTCCAGATCGGTTTTTTATAATATCGAGTGTCTGATTCGTTAATCCCATTTAATAACCACTGAATCAGTAAGACGATCAGAGAGATCGAGAACACTTGGGATGATCATAATAAAAAGAACAAATCTCATAAGAGCGACTTTGAAACTTGATTTCTTATAACCATTTTCTTTTTCAACCAGCCTAATTCCAAAAAGGCTCTTCCCTAAAGTTTGCCAACAATCGAGAAGACTAAAATAAAGCCCCATTTGAATGATAAAAAGAGGAGCAATATAAAGATAGAAATCTGGTCTTATAATGAGTGCTTCCATAATATGCATGGGAATTTCATTTAAGTATCCACAACCAAGCATTATTGAAGCAAAGAGAATGACATTCACAAGGACATCAATGACTGAGGCTGCGATCTTTTTTTCAATACTTGCTGTCGTTACTTTTTTCACCTTAAGCTTGGTCGTCTTCTTTTTGGTTTGCACAGATGGTGCGGTTACAGGAAGCTCTGGAATCCCCACATCTTTTAAGCTTACTTCAGGAGATGAAGGCAAAGGCTCAGACAAAGATGACGAACTTGGCATTTTATTCAATGGTTTAGCTTTGGGAAGTCTGGTTTCAAGCCCGGCTAAAGAGTCCTTTAACTTCTCTCTCAGGTGAGGGTTAGGAGCAGTCTGGCCCTCTTTTCTTACAGTTCGCCGTAAGTTTCTTTCCTCTTCTTCGAGAGTATTACTTTTATGAAAACCGAGACCGTCTCCAATAAGTTTGAAATCGAGCTCTTCTGGGTCGACTTCAAGAGATGGATTCCATTTAATTTCGGTACCTTGATTGTGATTATTTTGTGTGTGTTCCATAGAATTTATTTTCTCGGTTTAATTATTAAGCGTCAAGCCAAGCTTAGAACCAATGTCGGCCAGTTTTTGTAGGGCTTATTTAATCTGCTATTCACCTTTAAAAGCCTAAGATGCCAATCATTGAGACATCTCGCAACGAGACTAAAAAAAATGAAATTACTCACAACACTTATGCTTTCTTTCTTAGTGTTTGGTGCGGCGCAGGCTTTTTTTTATTTTAACAAACTTCCAATTCCAGAACTAATCGCATTATAAGTTTTGAGAATATAGCTTTTAAGATTTAAACCAACAACATCCTTTGCCAAGATCTTCTCTTCTTCATTTTTTGAAAACCCCGCTTCGGGGCCGATAAAAAGGGAGAAACTTTCCGATTTGTGTGTGCCTGATTCAGCATCCCTATTCAAAGTCATTAAATAATGTTTTTTACTACCTAAATTTTCTAATACATGATTTAAACTTTTTGGGCCATCCAGTTCTAACTGAAAAGGATTGTTCGATTGTTCATACGAGCCCTTTAATATCTTTTGGTAACGAGCTTTTTGTTTTTCATCATTTAGGTCTGGTCTGAACTGAGAATATTCAGCATCGATAAGTACAAGCTTTTTCACACCCATTTGAACTGAAACCCTGAGGCATTCTTCAAAGTATTCTTTTTTTGGAGTCCCAAGATAGATTGTGATATCTGACTTTCTTTTTGCGAGTTTTTCATCCTGAAGCTTTAGAACAACCTGACGTTTTTGAATTTCTTGGATTTGATAAGTTCTCTCCATGCCAGTCCCGTCAAGAACAAGAAGATCCTCACCAACTCTAAGTCTTAAAACTTTTCCCAGGTAATGAACATCTGAAGAATCATCAACAATGATTTCATTTTGAAAGAATTCACTTGGCTTATCTAAATAAAGAGCTCTCATAATTATTTTCTAAAACTAATGGCCACCCACTCACCTTTAGAGAGTGT
>JBMYPC010000079.1:0-14678 GCA_049599895.1 Bacteriovoracaceae bacterium
TCATTTTTTCTTAATAAAAATATTGTCAAAGTTAAAAACTTCCGTAAAAATTTTTCTATTACTTAACCATTTGACATTCACGGGAGTTATCCATGAACAGAAAAGAGCTTATTGAAGCAGTACTAAAAGACAAAAACCTAGACCACCTTACAAAGAAAGATGCAGACCAATTCGTAGCAACTCTTCTTGACGTTGTTAGAAAAGCTGTAAAGAAAGGCGACGACGTTTCTTTAATCGGTTTTGGAACTTTTACTAAGGTAAAAAGAGCAGCTAGAACAGGTGTTAACCCTGCAACTGGTGAAAAAATCAAAATTAAAGCTAAAACTCTTCCAAAGTTTAAGCCAGGTAAGGCTTGGAAGGACATGTTCTAAGACGATTTTTAATTAATTTTAAAATATCGAGACCGTCTTTTGTTCTCAGGAATAGAAGGCGGTTTTTTTATACCTGCTTGAATACGCGGCTCTTTTTGTCGGGTACCTCGGAGAATATCACTCTTTGGTCAAAATATTGGCAGAGAGAATATCTCGGATAAGAAAATTTTTCACTTTTTCTAACTTTTCCCCATTTATCACTAGTACGAATTTGCCGCTTTCCCTTCAATTTTCCTCCAAGCTGTATACTTTTTGACAGAGGGTATTAATAAAGCGGAAGAATTTGCAAGTTTCGCTTTAAAAGACAATTTCTAAGGAAGATTCATGGCCGACGAATTACCAACACCAGAAGAAGGAGCTGAGGAGAAAGAAGCTAGTGGGAAAAACCCCTTACTGACTTTAGTTCTTATTCTTAACACCGTAGTAGTAGGTGCAGCAGCATTCATGCAATACCAGGCCCACAAAAGCCAGGCTGAACAACCAACCATTGTTGAAATCGCAAAAGCAGTTAATGAGCTTGAAGATGAAGAGACAAAAGCTCTAGAGTCTGGGGAAGCTCAAGAAAAGGACGGAATCCTTTTTCCATTAGATCCTTTTACCGCCAACCTTGCTCAAGGTGATGGGCCACGCCGCTATTTAAGGCTAAGTGCTGTCTTAAAATTCAGCAAAGAATCAAGCGAAGAAGAATTTAAGGCAAGAAAGCCGCAAATTCGAGACACGATTATTAGTATTCTTAACGCCAAAAGACCGAATGACCTTCTTCAAAGAGAAGGAAAAAGTTTTTTAAAAGAAGAAATTAAATCTGCCATAAATACGTTTCTAGTCGATGGCAAGATTTTGGATGTCTATTACGTAGGCTTTCAAGTTAACTAGAGTATAAATTTAAATCAAACCCTGACTCAGGAGGAGAAAGGTAATGGCCCAGGTTTTAAGTCAAGACGAAGTTGATGCGCTATTAAATGCTGTAGGTGATGGAGATGATGATCTACTAGGTGGTGATGACGGCGGGGGAATGGATTTTGACGCCGAAGAAGAAGATGAGAATATACAGACGTATGATCTTACCAATCAAGACCGAGTTATTCGTGGGCGAATGCCTATCCTGGAAATTATCTATGAAAGATTTATCAGACAATTCCGTGTCTCTCTTTCAAACTCTCTAAGAAAAATTTCGACAATTTCAATGATTTCAACCGACCTTTTAAAGTTCGGTGAATTTGTAAATACGCTGCCAATACCATCTTGTATGTGTATCATGCGTTTCAATGAATTAAGAGGTCCAGCTCTTCTTGTTTTTGAATCAAAACTGGCTTATGCCATCATCGATTCATACTTTGGTGGAACAGATAGACCCTTTACAAAAATCGAAGGGAAGGAATTTACACAAATTGAACTTTCTTTTATGAAGAAGGTTATGGATATGGCCATTTCTGATCTTGAAGAAGCTTGGGCCCCTGTTCATCGAATTGATGCTCAGTACTTAAGAACAGAAATTAACCCACAGTTCGTTGGGGTTGTTCCTCCAAGTGATGTTATTATCGCAACGACTCTTGAAGTTGAATTTGAATCAGCTTCAGGAACCATCATGATTGTTGTTCCTTATTCAACAATTGAACCCATTAAGCAAAAACTAAGTTCTAGTTTTCAAACTGACAACGATATGGCCGACAGTATCTGGACTCAGTCAATGAAAGAACACATTAAAGAAGTGACTGCGAACCTTGTTGTTAAGCTCGGGGAAAATGATATGACTGTAGGGGATCTCATTACTCTACAAAAAGGTGACATCATTCCACTTAACCAAGAAGCTTCTGGTGAAGTCAGTATCGCGGTTGAAGGTGTTGAAAAGATGAAGTGCCTTATCGGTGTCCACAAAGGAAACCGAGCTGTTCAACTTACGCATATTAATAAAGACAGAATATTTAAAGAAGATCTTCTTAAAAGAAAAGAAGAGTAGAGCAAAGGAATCAGGAGTCAAAAATGGCAAGTGAAGCAAAAAACTTAGAACCTGTTGAGGATAATCAATTCTTAGACAAAGTTTATGTAAAGAAGTTAGCTGATGAAGTTAAGGCCGGTGACGATGCTCTTAATAAGCTAAAAGTTCAAAACTTAGACTTTATTCTCGATATCCCTCTGAAAGTAACGGTGGAATTAGGAAGAACATCTGTAATTATTAAAGACCTCCTTCAATTAGGTCAAGGTTCAGTTCTTGAACTCAACAAACTGGCAGGAGAGCCACTTGAAATTCTTGTTAACGGAAAGTTAGTGGCCAAGGGTGAAGTTGTCGTTGTGAATGAAAAATTTGGAATCCGATTAACAGATATTATTAGTCCTGTTGAGAGAATTGAAACTCTTAAATAGGGGGGAATGATGGCAAACAATTTATTTAGACTTTTTCTTTTATATCTAGTCGCAAGTTTCGTTTCAGAAAGTTACGCGAAAGATCGTATTGAAGGAGTTCAATACTCTGATCAAGGTGAAAAACGAGTTTTTGAAATTAAATTCAGTGACATTAAGACAGCAAAGTCAAACCTTGAGTTTAAAAAGAATATAGTTCAGATCACCTTACATGATTCTATTGTTTGGCCAAAGATTGAAAAACTTGTTCGTGTCAATGGAGTGAGCCAACCTCTTAAAGTTATGGCCTATCAATACACAAAAGACAGTGTGCGATTTAGAACAGTCTTTCCAGACAACGTAAAGGTTTCTCCTGAAGACTTTAAAGTTGTCCCTGGAAACAATACATTAAAACTTGTTTGGAAGAAGCCAAGCACTGGAGCTATTGGAAAGAATAATTATGATGATAGTTATCTTGAAAAGCTTTTAGCTGAGAAAATTTCAGAAGATACAACGAATACTCCAGTCAAAGATTTCATTAGCACTAAACAGGCAGCAATCCAAAAAGAGATGAAAAGTACTGTCGCTAAAACTAAAGAAAGTGAAGGGAAGAGTTTTAATGAGTATCTTGTGAAATATTTCACGATCCTCGTTTTTGTCTTCGGTGGATTTGGTGGACTTCTCCTTCTTATCCGTAAAGGTGTTATCAAAAAAGGAAAACTTAATTTTTTAAGTAACACAGGACAAATTGAACAAGTTTCTTCGACCTTCTTAGGACCAAAGAAAAGTCTTCACATTGTAAAAGTGGGAGGGCAAGTGTTTTTCTTAGGTGCGACTGACAACTCAATTAACCTTCTCTCTGAATTAAGTGCTCCTTCTGCTGTATTGAAAGAAGCTGAAAAGATCATCTCTGGAGACAACTTTGATGAGAGTCTTGATAAGCAAGAAGAAACATCAAAAGAATTTAAGATAAAAGAAGACATCACAAAGCCTGCAGCCAAAGAGTCAGGGGCAGAGTTTCTTGATCAGATTAAAGAGAAAGTGAAGAACTTAAAGTCTCTTCAGTAAATAGAGGAAAGTGAATTGAAAAGTATTGGTCTTTTTCTTCTAACATTATTAGGTTTTTGGATTCCTACTGAGCTTTGGGCACAAACAGGGAATATGAGCCTTCCTGGAGTTTCCGTAAACTTTGGAACAGGTGCAGATTTAACAAATTCATTACAGCTTGTAGGGATGTTAACCATCTTAACTCTTGCTCCTGCAATCCTTATCCTTTGTACATGTTTTACACGAATCATTGTCGTTCTTTCATTTTTAAGACAAGCGATCGGAACAGCCAACATGCCGCCAAACCAACTTTTGATTGGTTTTTCCCTTTTTCTTACGGTTTTTATTATGAAGCCTACAGGAACGGCAATTTACAATAATGCGATTCAGCCTTATCTCGATAAGAAGATCACTTCTAAGCAGGCTCTTCAAGGGATTGAAGTTGGGTTAAGAGGATTTATGACCAGACAAGTTCGTAAATCAGATATTGGATTGTTTTATGATGTGACAGGTGAAAAAGCTCCTGCAACAGTTAAAGATGTTCCTCTTTATTTTCTTGTTCCAGCATTTATTATCAGTGAATTAAAGACAGCTTTTCAAATCGGCTTTCTCCTTTATATTCCTTTTTTAATTCTTGATATGATCGTGGCTTCAGTTCTCATGGCCATGGGGATGATGATGCTTCCTCCGGTCGTTATCAGTTTACCGTTTAAGTTATTACTATTTGTACTTGTGGATGGCTGGCAGCTCATTACGGGCTCGATCTTAAGATCATTCAATTAGGGGAAAAAATGGATTTTGGAACAATCAGTGATATCACAAAAGAGGCGATTAAAATTGGACTCATGATTTCAGCTCCAATGCTAATTGGTTCACTTTTGATGGGTATTTTTGTTTCAATCTTTCAAGCTGTTACTCAAATCAACGAGCAAACACTTTCTTTTATTCCTAAGATTTTAGTAATCGTTGCTGCTGTTGCTCTTGGTGCACCATGGATGAGTGACAAAATGGCGACCTTTACAAAAGAATTAATTATTAATATCCCTCAATACGTTACAGGGAAGTAATGAATATAACGATAACTGATATGAACATGCTCACTGCCTTTTGGCTTATGTTCCTTAGGTGGGGAGCTTCGTTAGTTCAGTTACCTCATTTTGATGAAGCTGCAATTCCTGGAAGAGTAAAAGTCTTATTAAGCTTTGTCTTTACTTTTGGCTTTGCTAAGTATCTCATGCCAATCGTTCTTGAAGATCTTGCTTTTATTGGAGCAGAGAATTATTGGATTCTGGCAATCTATTATGTTCTGATGGGCCTTGTCGTTGGTTACTTTGTCAAAAGTATTATGTTCGTTTTTCAAATCGCAGGGTCTCTCATTACTCAGCAGATTGGTTTTTCAATGCTGAATTATTTTGATCCTAATGCCGGTCAACAAGTTGGTCCTTTTGAAAAATTGATCAAGTGGACAATCTTAATTATGATTATCACGACCCCTGCCCTTACTCCGATGATCAAAGGACTTATTCAATCATTTTACTTTCTTTCCATAAAGAATTTTTTCTCAGGTCAAATTCACTTTGACATGTTTTTTACCTTTTTTAAGGGGATTCTTCTCTCTGCAATCGTCCTTGCTTCGCCGCTCATTTTTACCAATGTTTTAATTAGTTGCCTTCTTGGTGTTATCGCAAGAACGGTTCCGCAAATGAATGTGATCATGGTGAGTTTTGTGATCAATATTGGTCTTGGTTTATTAGTTTTTATTGCGATCTCAAATGAATTCTTTGAGGTGGCCTTTAATATGTACGTTAACAAATTGGGTGTGTGGTTTCGAATGCTTCGAATATAGAAGCTTAGGAAACCAAAGGTGAGTCATGGACGACGATAGCGACACAGGCGAAAAGACGGAAGAACCCTCCCTCCAGAGGATTGAGGATTTTCGAAAGCGTGGTGAAGTTGCAGTCTCAAAAGAGCTGAATAGCGTCCTTGTGCTTGTCGGAACTGTTTTTGTTACGGTTTTAAGTATCGCTTACATTTATGAAGAGTTTGAGCATCTTTTTGAATGGATTAACTCTCAGGATCTCAGCAAAGTCTTTGTTGGTTCTCATTATAAAAAGTTTATTCATCATATCGCTATTTTCTTTCTTAAAACGATTGCTCCTATTCTTGCGACGTCGTTTTGTTTAAGCTTTTTTTGTACAGTTGCCCAAATTGGCTTTCTTTTTTCTCCTGATGTTTTAAGTATTAAAGTTGAGAGACTCGATCCTATTAAAGGGATGAAGAAACTTTTCAGTGTTAAGGCTTTGGTTGAAGCAGTTAAGAGTGTCATGAAATTTGCGATGATTATAGCAATCACATATTTCTTTATGCAGGAAGAAGTTTATAAGTTTATGGGCTTTCTTCATATTGAAACGGAACAGGCTTTTCTTTATGGACAATCAGTTATTCTCAAGCTGATTTATTCGATTATTGTCGGTATGGCCATTGTTGCTGTTGGTGATTTGGCTTATCAAAAAATGAGCTATAAGAAAAAGCTCATGATGACAAAAGAACAGGCAAAAAGAGAGTCAAAAGAAAAAGATGGAAATCCAGAAGTTAAGCAAAGAATTAGAACAATCCAAAGAGAGATGGCGCAAAAGAGAATGATGAACGATGTTCCTGACGCTGATGTGATTGTGACAAACCCCACTCATATCTCTGTTGCTCTAAAGTTTGATACTAAGACAATGGTTGCTCCAATCGTTCTTGCAAAAGGCGCGGACAATGTTGCTCTTAAAATTAGAGAGATTGCAAAAGAAAAAGACATTCCTATTGTTGAAAACGTTCCGCTCGCGAGGGGAATTTATAAAACTGTAAAAGTTCGTCACCCGATACCACGGAACTTTTATAAAGCTGTGGCAGAAGTTTTAGCGTTTGTTTACAAATTAAAAAGAAGAAAGAAGGCACTTGGTTCAGGCGTGAGTGCAAGAGGATAATAGTTCATGGAAGAGTTTTTCGGAAAATTTAAAGGACTAACGAAAAATAACGATCTAGCAATTGCTGTTCTTGTTCTTTTAATTCTTTCGGTAATGATTATACCGGTAAATCCACTGTTCCTTGATTTACTTCTCGCTTTAACTCTCTCACTTTCTGTAATTGTTCTTCTTATGAGTATTTACTCAAAGAAGCCACTCGACTTCTCAACTTTTCCAACTGTTCTTCTGATGACAACTCTCTTTAGGCTGTCTCTTAACGTTGCTTCGACAAGAAATATTCTTCTAAGAGGGGGAAGTGATGGAGCCGCAGCAGCCGGGGATATTATTCGTTCTTTTGGAGAGATTCTTGTTGAAGGAAATTATGTTGCAGGTCTTATCATCTTCATTATTTTAGTTGTCATTAACTTCTTAGTTATCACTAAAGGTGCTGGTAGAGTTGCCGAAGTTGCTGCAAGATTTACTCTCGATGCGATGCCTGGAAAGCAGATGGCGATTGATGCAGACTTAAATGCTGGTCTGATTAACGATGCTGAAGCGAAAACGAGACGAGCGGAAGTCGCTCAAGAAGCTGATTTTTACGGGTCGATGGATGGTGCTTCGAAGTTCGTTCGAGGTGATGCGATTGCTGGTATTGTTATTACTGTCATCAATATTATCGCCGGTATTATCGTTGGTGTTTTTCAATATGAATTAGACATTGCTCAAGCTGCTGAAACTTTCACTCTTTTAACAGTTGGTGATGGCCTTGTTTCTCAAATTCCTGCTCTTATCATTTCGACTGCAGCTGGTGTTATCACCACTCGAAACTCAAATGAATCTTCACTAGGTCTTCAACTTGGGAAACAATTTAGACTTCATCCAAAAACAATTTATATTGCTGCCGGTATTCTTTTTCTCTTTGCTGTGATTCCAGGACTTCCTGGACTTCCTTTTATGATGGTTGGTTCAGGACTTGCATTTATGGCCTTTCGAATTGAGAGAGGAATCGCCCAAGATAAAGTTGATGCACAAAAAGAAGAAACGATTGAGAAAAAGGCGACTGCTGAGAACCTTGAAGATCTTCTGGTTGTTGAAATGGTTGAACTTGAAGTTGGTTATGGTCTCGTGGACCTTGTGGATACCGAACAGAATGGGGACTTACTTGAAAGGATTACTCAGATTAGAAAACAATTTGCTCTTGATTGGGGTGTCATCATTCCATCAGTTCGAATTAAGGACAATTTAGAATTAAAGCCAGGTGAATACCGACTTAAAACAAAGGGGATTGATGTGGCCGCTGGTGAATTGTTACCAGATCACTTTTTAGCAATGGACCCTGGATCAGTAATTGAAAAAATTGATGGTGTTGAAACAATTGAGCCAGTTTTTGGACTTCCAGCTGTTTGGGTCACTGAAGAGATGAAAGACGATGCTCAATATAACGGTTATACCGTAGTCGATCTCTCAACTGTTATGGCCACACATATTACGGAGATTCTTAAGTCCAATCTGCATGAGCTTTTTGGCCGACAAGAGCTTACAGGGCTACTTGATCACCTTAAGGAAGAATATCCCAAAATTGTTAATGATCTAATACCTGATATACTAAATATAGGGGTTGTGTTGAAGGTTTTACAGAATCTTTTACGCGAGGGAGTGTCAATTAGGGACCTAAGAAGTATTCTAGAAGTTCTTGCAGAATATGGAATGAGTATCAAGGATCCCGACGCTTTAACTGAATATGTAAGGCAAGCACTTTATCGAAATATTACAGATACGATTAAGAGCGATCAGGGAGATATACCAATTTTTACACTAGATAGAGAAATTGAAGAAAACCTAGCAAATAATTTGGTACAATCTGATCATGGCCAAGAGCTTTCTCTTGATCCAACTCTGACCCAAAACATTCTTGCGAGTCTTAACGAAAAAATTGAAGAAGCAACAAATCTAGGAGAGAAGATGGTTGTTCTTTGTTCACCGATTATACGGGGACATTTTAAACGATTAACTGAAAAGTTTATACCGAATCTGGTTGTCGTTAGTCATAACGAATTAAGTCCAGATGCTAATATTAGATCCCTTGGAACAGTGAGGTTATAGGATGTATGTGCGTAAATTTGAAGCGGATACATTAGAGGAAGCGCTTAAAAACATTAAACATGAGCTTGGTCCTGATGCGATTATTTTAAAGACCATCACCAACACAGGCTTAAAGGGTGCTTTTAAGAAAAAGAAAATTGAAATTACAGCTGCTATTTCTGAGAAAAATTATACTGACAAAGCAAAGGTTGATAACGTGCTTTCAGAAGATCAAAAATCAAAATTTTATAATTCACCTTCAAGTGAAATTTCAAAGCAAATTGATGGTTTTAATAAGCCTGAGACAAAAGGTGGTTATGGTAACCTCTCTCTTAATAAAACCGTCAAAGTAAAAAATAAAGGTGGATCTTCTCTTGATGATTTTCTTGGTTCTGAAGAGAAAGTTCAAAGCAAGCCTCTACCAAATGTGATTAAACCAAACACATTTGAAGATGAAATGAGACAAGTATCCCAAGAAGAACTACAGACTCAAGAAACTCCAAGAGAAACTCCAAGACAAGCTCCGGAACCTCAAGTCCAAGAAGCTCCTAGAGAAGTTCGAAATGATATTTCTCAAGAAATGATCTCTCAATACCAAAGTATTATTAGACAACAAGACAATAGAATCTTAGAGCTTGAAAAGAAACTTACTGAATTGGTTTCAAAAGTCGAATCAACAGAAGTTGTGAATAACTCAAGTCTTTTTGAATTAAGACAAAAGTTTAAGGCCCTTGGTCTGTCTGAGCAGATCATTCAAGGTGTGATTGCAAGAGTTTCTGGTGAACTTGAGCCTGAAGAACTCCATGACTTTGATGCGATCTTAGAGGCTTCTCTTAATCATTTACTTAATGACTTTCACACAGCTCTTCCTCTGTACTCAAACAGCGATCGTGTGCCAACGATTACAATGCTTGTGAGTGAAGCCAACTGTGGTCAATCTTCTATGGCAAGAAAAGTCGCTAATCTTTGTCCTAATAGTTGTCTTGTGATTTACGGAGCTCAGGGACAAAATAGTTTTGTTGATCAGATGCTTGATTTAAAAGTTCTCTACGTCACGAATCCATCAGAGATTATTACAATTTGTCGAAAAAATAATGAAGCTGGAATTAATACTTTTATTGACTATAAATACACAAAGAAAGATGAAAACTTTAAGAAGTTTGTGAAAGGGTTAAAAAGAAGTTTTGAAAAGGTCGAAACTCTTGCCACGATTTCAGCAATTCATGATGAAGCTTATAATAGTAAAGTGCTAAATCTTTTCAGAGATATCGCAGGTGGTGTTGTTGTGAACTTTATTGATCACTGTATGGACTACGGATCTCTTCTGAATTTAAATCAGCAATTCATCGAGATGCCTTTTGTCTTTTACGGAAACGGAGACGTGATTCCTGAAGATATCGAGGCAGCAACGGCTGAGAGAGTATTAGCGGGAATGTTTAGAATTAGATAAACAAAAAAATTAATGAACAAGATCTTTAGGATGAAGGTCTTGAGTTAGTGATATAACAAAATAGTGACAGGATGTCTTTAAATGAATGCTACGCAATGGCTTGCTTCTCACAATCGTTACTCTGAGGAAAACCAAAGAGTTGCACCAATCAGAAATCTCTATTCTCAACAGGCAAAAACAATTGCTTTTACTAGTGGTAAAGGCGGTGTTGGTAAAACTACATGTTCTTTAAAATTTGCTGAACAATTGCAAGATGAAGGGTACAGAGTCTTACTCATTGATTGTGATTTCAATCTTTCAAACACTGGTGTGAAGCTTAATGTCTTTCACGATAAAACCTTAATCGATGCCGATCTTGAAGGTGAGGATCTTGAAAGTCTCGTTTACAAAGACTGGACTTGCGATATTATTTTTGCAGGGAACGGTCATTCTAATTTTTATAAAAATGAAGAACAGTCTTTTACAAATCTTGTTTTAAAGGCCATTAAACGTTTTGAATCAAATTATGATTATATCATCCTTGATTGTCCTGCTGGATGCTCTAAAGGAATTCTTTCTCTTTGTGCCTACTGTGATGAGAGAGTGGTTGTCGTGACTCCTGATAAATCATCTCTAACTGATAGTTATTCAATTATCAAACTTCTTAAAACAATTCACGGAACGAGTAGAAATTATCTTTTACTTAATAAAGTTCAAGGTCAAAGACAAAAAGAAAAAATTGAAAATTCTCTTATTAACACAGGGAAGAAGTTCTTGGATGTTGAATTGACTTCAATAGGGGATGTTGAATACCTCAATAAGTCACTCGATATGTTTGATCAAATTGTTTTTAGCCGGAAAAATTTATCAATCGAAAAAAACTTTCAAAAGATTGTTAAAAGTTTCACCGAAGAGGGAGTTGCTGGCTACGTTAGTTCTCTCATTGATACTAACCTGGCCGCGACAGGAAGTCGAAATTCAATTAGCTAAGGAGTGTTCATGTCTTCCCTCTCAAAGAGATTAAAAAACCTAAAAGATTATCGAGAGATTAGCCCTGAAATCAGAGACGAAATAGTCGTGGAATATGCTCCGCTTATTCGCTATATCGCTCAGAAAATTGCTTCAAGACTTCCTTCAAATATTGAATTAGACGATTTAATTAGTTGTGGTGTGATTGGACTTATGGATGCCATTCAGAAGTTTGATCCTTCAAGAGATAATAAGTTTAAAACCTATGCTGAATTTCGAGTAAGAGGTGCGATTCTCGATGAACTAAGAGCACAAGACTGGGTTCCACGTTCAGTAAGAGAGAAGGCCAAGCTCGTTGAGAAGACTTACGCAAAGCTCGAGTCTGACCTTGGCCGACCAGCTACTGACGAAGAGATGTGCGAGGTCTTGGAATGTACTCAAGATGAATTTCACGACCTCTTGAATAAAGCAAAATCAGTATCAATTCTCAATATTGATGATTCAACAACATTTAACCGTGGTGATAAGAAACTTATGGCCGGGTTAATGGAAGATAATAAAATCACAAACCCGTATACAGCAGTCAGTTATAAGAACCTACGTGAGAATATTAAAAACGGGATTGAAACACTTCCTGAAAAGCAAAGACTTGTTCTTTCACTTTACTACTACGAAGACCTTAATCTGAAAGAGATTGGTCAGGTATTAGAAGTGACTGAGTCAAGAGTTTCTCAGCTTCACACTCAAGCTATTGTGAGGCTTAAGTCAAAACTTAAGTATCTCAGTGAGAATAGCGAAGAGCAGGCAGCTTAGAATACAGTTATCTTATCATTTTAGTTTGGTAATGCTCAACCGTGCGCTAACGCTTACTCCGGTGTGCAAAAAAAGTTGCCATGGGGCAAGTTTTTGTGAACCCAGCGGAAGTCAAAATTCCGCTTGATGCTTCAAAGCGTACCACTGGTACACTTTGCCGCAAACCGGTCTGCGACGCCTGAAATCTTACGATTTCAGTTTCCATATGATCCATTATTAGAGATAATCAAGCCCGTTGTTTGTACACTTTAGCGGGCGAAATTAACCATGGATCGGTACCGAAATAGAACTTTCTTTATTTTCTCACTCTCATTTTTTGCTTTTACTGCTAGTTTTGGAATTTATCTCTATTACAAAGTGCAGTCACAACAAAGTTTCAGTGTTGATAGCTATATTGAAACTGTGAATTACTCAGCCTCACTTGATAATGTTAAAAAAATTGTTTCATCAGATTTTAATACCAATCAAATTCACAGATCTCGAGAGTTCTTTTCCAAATTTTCAAAAGTTGAAAAATCAGTAAAATCAATCAACTCGGCATTAGATATTGAAAGTGAGAATCTTGATAAGGCCTTTAAGGGAATTAAAAAAAACTTTAACTCTCTGGTTTCAAAACCACTTTTTAATGACCTTCTCACTGTTTTTAAAAGACGAACACAGAGTTTTCTTGCTTTTGCTCGTGAGAATAAGTGGCCAACACTTACGAGGATTTCAAAAAGAATCATCGCTCGCTTTGATTCATTGATGGTTAAGAATAAAGAGCGCTTTCAAGCTCAATCAAGTGCTCAGACGGTTAAACTAATCCGCGATGATATTAACCAACTCGATAAGATTACAAAAAACTCAAGGCTCACCAATGAAAACAAAGAAATGGTGATTAAGCGCCTAGGACCTATCAAAGAGGAACTTAATAATATCTCTTTAACCCTTTCAGCGTTTAAAGTTTTTGAAAACAATCTCTTCGCCTATAAAAACCAAGTCAAAAAGTGGATCCATGAAGTCGCACCACTTATTGAAGAGAAGAAGATGGCCTTTTCACAAGGGGCAAAAAACTACTCGAAATATATTGTCGTTCTTATTGTGAGTTCAATTCTCTTTTTAATTGGTGGAATTTTCATTTTTCGAAAAGAGAATCTTGTTCAAGGTGGAAAGATTAAAGATCATCTTCTTGAAGTGATTAAAAATGACATCTTAACAGACAAGGAGAGAACTCTTTCTGAAGAAGATAATGAAATCACTGATGAAGGTTACGATTATAAAATTGAGCAGTTGAGAAGCTATTATCAAAAACGAATGAAGCTAGGAAAAATCCTTCATTCAACTTGTCCATTTCCCGTTTTCATCCTTGATCGTGACCTTAAAATTTCTTGGTCGAGTGAGCAGTTTAGAAAACTCTTTTCATTGAGTGATGATTTTGAAGTGACTTGGGATTCATTTAGAAGAAATACGAACTTGGGAGAAAATGATCCGATTGATGCTGCTATCAGAAGTGATGTTGGTGGAATCTATCAGATTCAACTTCGTACAGTTAGCTCTGAAAATCCACTTCCATTTGAAATCTATGTGACTCCTGCAAAAGAGTTTAATAAGAAACAAGTCGTTGTTTGGCTCTATCCTCTTCAGTCAATGGAAGAGACTTTAAGTGACCAGCTTAAGTCGACGATCGGTCCTGTCTCGAGAATGCTAACGGCCTTAACTCTAGAGACGTATAATCCCGAATTTGCTTCAGAACTTAGAAATGATTTCGAAGTGGCGGGAATCACCAATGTTCTTGATAAATTTGATGATTACCTCGAGTTGGTTGCAACGAGAAATCGAGATGCCCAAAATAAAATTCACGGTCTTGAAGAAGAACTCATACAAAAGAAACAAATTATTTATGAATCGAGAGAGACATTAAACAACCTCTCTTCTGAAAGCTCTGAACAAGACTTCCTTCTAGGTGAGCTAAAAACAAAATTTATTAATCTTATAAATTATTGTGAAAAACTTGAAGATACAGAAGTCAGTATTGTTCAATCCGTATCAAAATATAGAAGCTATCTTGAAAAAACTCTCGATCAAAGTTCTCTTCAAAAAGAATTTATCTGGAATGTTCAAAAGCTAAGTACGAACTTTGAAGAACTTCGTACAAAAGTGAGAAGCCTTAAAGATCAAACCATGCTTATGAAAAAGAGAAATCTAAGTGAGCAAGAGTTAATGGGGCAGCTTGAAAACGTTTTAGTTGAACAGAAGGCCTTACAAAAACACTGTGATCTTTCTGTTTCCAAATTAGAGCTTTATCTTTCGAATCTTCCTAAGACTGATGATAAGAAATTTAGGCATCTCACGATGGAATGTGCTGATGGGATCTCTGGAAGAGATCGGGATTTTCGTCAGGTTGCAGGTGAACTTTTTAGAACAGCCGATGAAGTTGTCGACACATTAAAATCTATTTCTTTAAGTCTTCATAAGAATTCTCATGAAACGAATGAGTTTTTAAGCACTCTCTCTTCAGTTGAAGAGATTGTCGTTCCAGAAGTGTTACTCACTGAAAAGAGAACTGTTGAACAAAATAAAACTATCTAAGAGTCGATTAAAATCGACTCTAAGAAAGATGCCGTTTGCTCAATGAGATAAGTTTTCGAGTCTTCGTCGTTTTCAATGACATAATCGACTCTCGTTCTTTTTTGATCGATA
>JBMYPC010000080.1:0-14505 GCA_049599895.1 Bacteriovoracaceae bacterium
AGCTCTCTTGCCTTTGTCATACTCACATCTGGAGTTGTCACAGGCATATAAAGAATTTCTCCTTCATTTAGAGAAGGCATAAACTCTTTACCTAATTTTGAATAAGCAAACATTCCAAGCATGAAAATGATTGTGGGAAAAATAATAAATATTTTTCTATTATCAAGCATCCAATTAAGTGCTGGTCTATACTTTTCAACTATAAATGTACTTACCTTGTTTTTCTCAATTGGTTTTAGCTCTCCTTTTAATAGATATGCTGATAATGCAGGAACTAAGATGATTGCTACAACGACAGAGCCAAACATTGCAAGTGTTTTTGCCCAAGCAAGCGGCCCAAATAACTTTCCTTCACTTCCTTCTAGTCCAAACACTGGCAAAAATGTAACAATTGTTGTTGCGACAGCAGTTAGAATTGCTGGCCCAACTTCACGAGCAGATTTAACGATGATTTCAATTCTATCTTTCTTGGATGCATTAGAGTTTTGAGCGAGATGAGAATATATATTCTCAGTCATAATGATACCCATATCAACCATTGAACCAATGGCAATAACAAGTCCAGACAAACTCATTACATTTGAGTCTATTCCTAAAAACTTCATTAGAATAAAGCTAATCCCTACACCGAATGGAAGAGTAAGAGAGACTAATATTGATGATTTAAAATGAAGTAGAAATAGTAGTATTACGATAATCGTAATTATAATCTCTTGTCCAAGAGCCGAATATACTGTACCAATTGTTCGTTCAATTACCTCTGTTCGATCATAGAATGGTACAAGCTTAACCCCTTTAGGAAGTCCTTTGCGGGCAATCGAAAGTCTTTCTTTTACATTATCAATAACTTCTTTTGGGTTCTCACCAAAACGCATGGTAACAACGCCACCAACAGATTCAACACCATTTTTATCAAGTGCACCTCTTCTAAATCCCGGCCCAATGTTTACACTAGCTAAGTCATTCACCCTTATAGGTGAATTATTCTTTACTGCAACTACAACATTTTCTATATCTGAAATGTTTTTAAAGAAACCTTTACCACGAACAACGAACTCTCTATCGCCATCCTCGACTACTTCAGCGCCAACATCAATATTACTGTTTTGAATTGACTTAATAAGTTTTGAGAAGTGAACGTCATAGGCAAATAGCTTATTTGGATCAACGTCTATTTGATATTCTTTTACGAATCCACCAATACTAGCGACTTCACTTACTCCCTCTACTCCTTGGAGGAGATAACGGACATAAAAATCCTGTATTGATCTAAGTTCTGCTAGTGACTTTGGCTTTGAGGTACCTTTCTCATTTTCAAGCGTGTACCAAAATATTTGTCCTAAACCCGTCGCATCTGGCCCCATATTAGGAGTTACGCCTGATGGTAGTTCTGATGAAGCTGTTGATAACTTCTCTAAGACTCGGCTTCTACTCCAGTAAAAATCAACATCATCTTTAAAAATTACATAAATAATTGAAAAACCAAATGCCGAGGTTGCACGAATATTTTTCACCCCAGGAATTCCTTGCATCATTACACTTAAAGGATATGTAACTTGTTCTTCAATATCTTTAGGTGATCTTCCGGCCCATTCAGTAAAAACAATTTGCTGATTCTCCCCAATATCAGGAATAGCATCAATTCTAGCTGTTTTAAGACTGAATATTGACAGCAACGCTATAAAGACAAACCCTATAACTACAACAGCACGATTACGAATAGATAATTCTATTAAGTTCTGAATCATAGTTTGCCCTTAGTGGTTGTGACCTGAAGTTTTGGATTCTTTCATTTCTTCGTAGCCACCAAAAAGTTGTGCTTGAGCATCAAGTAAGAAGTTTCCTTCGATCACGACTTCTTCGCCTTCCATTAATCCATGTTTAATTTCAACGTAACCTTCAGATTCATAACCTGCATGAACAGTTTTTGCCTGAAAGTTCTTTCCAGAAACCTTGACCCAGACGACTTTTCTTTTACCGGTATCAATTACTGCCGTTCTTGGCACAACAAGAGGCATTCCTTCTATATCTACATTTAAAACTGCATTTGCGATCATTCCGGGCTTTAGCTTGCCTGAAGCATTTTCTATAGTAGCTCTAACCTTTAATGTTCTTGATTTTTGATCTAAGACAGGGTTTACAAAATCTATTTCACCTACAAGCTTTTCCCCCGCAATAGCAGTAAACTCTAAGTCTACCTTTTGTCCGATCTTAATTAATGATGAATCATGTTCATATACATCCATCTCGACCCAAACATCTGCTAAGTCTGATAGTTCGAAGAAGTTCTGCCCTTCTTTAAAGTATTTACCAACAGTAGCATTTCTTGATCTAACAATACCTGTTGCGTTTGAATAAATTGTAATTTGTCTTGGAACCTTCCCTTTTTTGAACCAATTTTCAAATTGGAACCTCTTAATCCCCCAAAGTTTAAGCCTTTCAATACTCTGCTCTAACATATCTTTAAATTCTTTAGTTTTGCTTTTTGCATAACTTTTTCGAGCTAGTAAATATTCTTCTCCAGCAGTAATTAGTTTAGGGCTATATAGATCAATTACAGGATCGCCAACTTTAACCATACTACCAGTTGATTTAACATAAACCTTTTCGACTCTCCCACCAATTCGAGCGGGGATATTGCTCTCCTTCTCCTCTGACTGGAGAACAGAACCAAGTAATCTAATTTTCTTAGTCATTTTCATCGTTGTTACAGGAAAGAAGTCTGGCTCAAAATGTTTGAACTGAGCTTTTCTTAGTTTTACTTTTGCTACAATTTCTGCGGCTTTCTTTTCCTTTGGCTTTTTGACCATCGGAGTACCATCTATAGGGCAAACATCTTCTGTCTCGCTTGTCACATCAGGAAAATCTTTACATTGCCAAATATCTTTTTCAGGAACGACAGTCGCCGTTTTAATATCTTCCTCCTCGTCAACTTCAATCTTTGTTAAATTCATATGACATATTGGACATTTCCCCATTTCTTTTTCTTTAATTTGTGGGTGCATAGAACAAGTATAATAAACCTTCGTCTTAGAGTGTTCATGCCCTTCGTGGGTTTTGCTTAAATCACGAGAGCCTTCTTTTTGACATGAAACACCTATAACAAGGAGAAACATTAAAAATATAACACTGATTAACTTATTCATTTAAGGACTCACCTTTAACATACTTTAATGTTGCTCTCTTAATATCTCTTTTTGCTTCTAGCATTACTTTATGCATGAGGATTTTTTGTAATTTAAGCTCACTTTGAAGTAACTCAACATAAGTAGAGCTACCAAGGCCATAAGACTTAGCAGTTATCTCTCTTGAATTACGAGCAAACTTAATAGTTTTTTCTTTTAAAATACTTAATTCTCCTAAAAGTTTATCAATCTCTTTACTCAATACAGATATATCTCTATTTTTTTGCCTCTTATAGTTTTCAAAGTTTTTAACGGCCATATACTTCTCTTGAACCGCTTGCCCATGTTTAGAATACTTTTCTCCAGAGAACGGTAGAGGAAAGCTAATTTCAGCTCCAACAAAGTCTCCGTTCCCATCAGTATTTGATCTTTTTGTGTACCCTAGAGATATGGTTAAATCCGGAACATAGTTTTGCTTAGAGGCAGTTAAAGCTAAATCTTTAGCCTTTAGCTTTTCTTTTAAACTAAGCTCCTTATTATCTTTTAATTTATCTGAACTTGTTTTGAGAGACTTCCAAGGTATAGAAGTTTCTTCAACATCAGAAGTTCCTATTAAATACTTTAGCCGATCGTCTATTTGAGATAGTTCGTATTTCTTATTATTTAACTCACTTTCAATTTCAGACTTTCTAATTTGAATATCAAGAAGCGCTTGCTGAGATGTTTTTCCTGTAGAGTATAACCTTTTACTAACATTAAGGATTTTTGAAATCCATATGTTGTTCTCTTTTAAAATCTCTAGCTCTTCGGATACTTTCCTTTTGATAATCAATATTTCCCAAAAAGCCTTAGTGAGAGCTTCTTTTTTATCATCTGCTTCAAACTGATATGCATTTGAAAGAGACTTAAATGCATCTTCAATATTTCCATATTTTGTCGTTAAAGCTATCTTCTGTGAAACACCAAACTCAATTCCAGTCATAGGGGTTTGGTCATCTTTCAAACTATCCTTAGGAAAATTCTTGGCAGCAATTTTAAACTTTGGGTCTCTCCATGATCCTTTTAATTCTGCTTCTTCACTTAAAGCTTTTGATTTAAAGTTCACCGAATCTACGCTCTCGTGTGCACTCAGGACTTTTATGGCCTTTTCAAAGGTAATAGCATTAGCTTCTACAGAGCCAATTAAGAAAAGAATAACTAAATACTTCATCATTTTAATATCTCTTTTGATTCTCTTATCCACTTATCAACCTGCTTTACTTCATCTATATCATTATCAATTAACTGCTTTACTCCGGGAACTTTATAATACCAAGGGTACACAGTTGTATTTCCATGACAGTCAAAACAAGATTTCTGAAAAATTGGCTTCACAGTCTTTAAGTATTCTTGATTTATTCTAAAAATAAAAAGCAATAGAAGAACTTTCAAAAATCCCCCAATTAAATAGTCTTCACTTCCTATTACGAGTGCCTTTTCATGTTTGTGACAAAAAACTTACTTTTTTAATAAAACTGTTGTATTTTTAATTAGTTATAACCCCACAGGGTACTTTTAAAAAGTTTTTGTCACAAAGTAGGCACGCTCGTCGTAATAAGAGGTAGAGGATGGGAAATCCATTTTCACATTTAGAAGATGAAAAGCTCATGGAGCTTTATAAGAATGGTGAAAATATGGCCTTTGAAGTTATTTATTTGCGACATAAAGATCGAGTTTATAGCTACCTAGATAAAAGATTGTCCGATAAGAATATTATCGAAGATATATTTCAAAGTATTTTTGTTAAGTTCCATAATTCACGACACCTATATAGTAGCAAGCACCCACTTTTAAAGTGGATATATACAATATGTAGGAGTGAGCTTCTTGACTCAATCAAGAAGAATAAAGCTAAGTTTGTTCAGTTAAGTGAAGATCAATTGAGCGTAGAGCCAACTGAGCTTAATGACAAAATTGATCTTGATTCGAGTAAAACACTTTCAGAAAAAGAAAAACAGGCCCTGAAGCTTCGTTATTATTCCGAAGAAGACTTTATCGAAATCTCTAAGGCCCTTAAGACATCTGAAGCAAATTCAAGAAAGCTTGTTTCAAGAGGCATCAAAAAGCTTAAAGCAAAATTACTAGGAGAAACAACATGATTGATCCTAATGATAAAAAAGACTTCCAAGATTTTATGAACTCCAAAGGAGTTAATCCTCCAGAGGAATTAAGTAATAGAATATTGAGCTTTGTTCAAGCAGACTTAAACCCAGCTCATAAAGTTGTATTTTCAAAGCTTCTCGCCATTCAAGCGTTTATAGGTTTCTTGACTCTTACATTTTGCCCACAATTTAACCTTAGCTTAACTAATAACTTTGAAATTTTTCACTATTTTCATCATAAGTTTGGAGAAAATATTTGTATGGCCATATGCGGTTCTATTTTTATGGGTAGTGGTGCCCTATTTGCGGCTTATCTTTTAAAACCTAGCGAAATTAGAAAGATCAAAGAATCAAGATTCTTGTACTATACTTCCATATCAATAGTTGCTCTCTCGTTCTTTTTCTTATTAGGATCAGATATATACTTAACATTCGCAGCATTCTGGCTTTCAGGTTCTACAATTGGCGGCTTAGTTATATTTGAATTGAATAGGCTAATAAGAAAAGAAGTTTTCGACTATTAAGATTCAGTTGACTCAATCATCACATAATTCACCAATGAAAAGATCAAGTTCGACATAACTGTTTTGTAACAGCTCATACTGTATGAACCCAATAGGAATTGTTTTAACTGAATAAATACTAGCATATCCCATAACTTTATTTTCTTTTATTAAAACTAAAATATAGTGACCATCTTGGGTTGTAGAATCCATTTATTTCGTACTGGCCCAAAGTCATCTCGACCTGTGATTTGTTCATAAGGACCAATCATATAACCATAGTCGTATTCATTACCTTCAATTAAAACGAACTTATTTGTCAGCATCTTTGCTACGTTCATGTCCGTATAGTTTTTAACTGGTGTAAAAAATATTTTTCTTGTAACTATCACCGTAATTATTAGCAATATAATTAAAACTGTCTTCTTAATCATTTAACTAAATCTCAAAAGATTGTTTTATTCTATCGATTGTAAAGGATTTTTAAGAGTGTCTGTTTCTTTACCGCGCAAGATACGAACAAAACCTACCACTTTTTTATTTTTTGTAAGAACTATAACAACCGAACCATCACTCGTATTTCCATGCTCAAAAAGATTTCTTAACTCAGAGAAATCAACTCCATCTCTATCCTTGAACTCATCGTAAGGCTGTATTACGTAACCTGAATCATATTTTTCGCTTCTAGGGAGCTTGGAGCTACGGATCAATGATTCCCTTATCACTTCTTTGTCAAAGCTGTCGTAAGGATCTAGCTGCATACAAGAAGTTAAAATCAATAAACTTATAACCTTAATCATTTTACTATTATCCTTAATTCATTTTTTTTGATTGCCTCCAAAGCCTTTTGGCTTATCAAGTTTAAAAGATCTTTCTTCCCCCTAAGCTTCTCACCAACAATCATTCCCTTATTATTGTTATGCAAGTCCATTTCTCTCTCAATTTTAGGTTGTCCTGGTTTTTCTTCATGAGCATCAAGAAATTTCTTTGCTCTTTCTTTTCCTAATCGAGCAGTAGAGATACCCGACCATACAAAATGTCTAAAAGCATCTACCTTATTATTACGGGCAAACATACCTGGAAAGGTTTTTGCCGTTAATTGGTAAGCATCTTTCATGCTGCGATACATTTGAAATGCGGCATATGGATCTTGCATTATAAGAATAGCTTCTTTCTTCATTTAAAACTATTTCTTCCCCATCTAGTTTAAACATGTTTCTAATTGCTGGGAGAATCTTGATTTCCATACTCTTTTCAATTCGTTTTGTAGATGAACTATCTTTACTCATATATACTTCCAATTCTCTTAAAGCTTTTCTTTATCTTTATTTATCTAATATAGAAAAATACGACCAGAAACTATAGGTTTATAAAAACACCGCGATTTTAAGTAATTTTAGGCTATAATCAAAATGTAAACTCTCAAGGCAAATTAAGAGGGTTCAAACGGTCTCAGAACCACAGCACCATACAACACCATGACTTGTGGTTCAAAGTCTTTAATTTTATACACTTAAATGTCTTTCATGGTGCTGATTTTGGAGGTGAAACATGCTCTATAGAATCAAATATTTATCCAAAGAATGACGACAAAAATACTACAATCTCTAACGATTTAATTTTAATGCACTTAAGGTCAATTTTTCACCATCTCAATTATTGAACACATGTTCTATGTTCAGTCGATATAGAAGCTTTTTATTATTTTAAAAACCTTATTTTTTCTAAAAATAATCACTCTTTGATCATAGTCTGATGTCCCAGAATCTTGCTTTGTGTAGATCCAAGTTTCTTCAACAGCGTCATAATCCTTCACCAACTCTAGTGGCCTTCCTATAAGCTTGAGAACAACTTCGTCTTCCATGCCAAGCTTTATTTTACTAAAATTCTCTTCATTAAAGCTTTCTGCCCAAATTGTTCCTTCATCAATTGCCCAAACGACTCTCCAGAAGGCATCATTTATGCCATAGCCAAAGGTATACATATTACTTACAGTAGCCATAGAGAACATAACCGCAATCGCAAATAACACCTTCATCCTCTACCTCGCTTTGAGAAGTTATTTAAAATTGATTTATCTCTTTTACTCCTGATATAGGGGTTCCCTCTTTGAGGGAAAACAGGCCTTGCGTTATCTATTTCATGATGACAAACCATTTTGAAAGTTGTCTCAAAATCAAGCCATCCATGATCACTCACATTATAGGCTATGGTTTTTTTCTTTGAATTTCTTTTGACATCAAGAATGACTGTGAGCCGTTCTCCCCACTTTCCTTTTAAATATCTAGGCTTCTTATTATTAAAATGTTTCTCTGAAACTGCGACTTTAGCAATCGCAGAAACTCTCAAGCCCCTTCCGTCTGTAGAGACTTCAACTGTTGTAAAGTCATAAAACTTCCACCAGTTCTTATGTCTCTGAATTGCCTTACCATCCACTCTTTTAAATCCATCAAAGTCGACTCCTTTTGGAGTTTTGAAGCCTCCTGGTAGAACTCGAGCAACAGGCCCACCAGTTGTATCATTTTCAACAACCCAAAGATCAATCTTGGAATAATTTTTAACACTCCCATTAATTCCAAGTTTTTTCCAAATACTTTTAAGATAAGAAAAAGTGCTCACATTGAACCCTTATTACTTTTTAAGCTTTTTTACAGTCTTAAGTGTCTGCTCAAGTTCTTCAAGATATTCTGTTTCACCTTCATCTCGCAAATGCTCTCTTTTCTTTTTTTCGGACAACCTTTCCATCAAAGCTCGTAAGCCCCATGTTAGGTTTATTACTGTCAGCCCTTTCTATGATTAGTTCGGCTGCAGTTTTTCCAGTTTCAGCAAAAAGAAGTTTATTTTGGATACTGGAAAAAAACTCTTTTGTTTTTGGATGATCTTTGGAGTAGTCCACACTAGTCTCTTTAACAAGATCTCGCACTTTTTGATAAAACCTCTTCTCAGAGGCCCTAATATCTTTAATGCGCTCAAGAAGTTCATCAAAATAATCCCAGCCACCCGGCTCTTTAAGACGTTTGTCGTTCATAACAAAGCCTTTAACCAAGTAATCATTAAGATGATCTGTTGCCCATCTTCTAAATTGAGTGCCACGTTCTGAACGAACTCTATATCCTACCGCCAAAATAGCCTTGAGATTATAGTGGTTTATTTCTCTTTCTACTTCTCTTGACCCTTCTTGTCGAACTATCCGGAAATTCCGGATAGTTGCTTTTTCCCTAAGCTCAATCTCCTCATAGATGTTTTTCAAGTGCTCATTAACCGTTTTAACACTGACAGTAAAAAGCTCTGCCATCTGATTCTGGGTTAACCAAATTGTTTGATTTTCATGGTCTAGCTTGATCTCAAGCTCAACTTCTCCATCCTCCGTACTATAAAGAATAATCTCACCTTCATTTGCTCTCATAAGTTTCTCCCAACACTCAGTAGGACTTTTTGCTTCTCAAGGCCTAGAGACTTCACAAGCTTTATTAGTTGATCTTCAACACTCTCATCTGTGGTTTGCTTACACTTTGAGTTAAATAACCGTTTGCTCACGCCATATACATCTAAAATACTCTGCAAGTCTTCACCACTAGGCACATCAAGGCGACCCTTTTCAATATGGCGAAGATAGGCCTCAGACTTAGCTAAACGTCTTGCCGACTCTCTTATGGAAAATCCACTCAACAGTCTTAGCTCCTTAAGAACTCTTGCCTCTTTGGTCAATTTTATTTCTTCTGTTCGTCGGTGTCTAAGTTTCGTTTTCAATCTTTCCTCTCTGAAATGACTACAGTGCGTAGTCAAAAATACAAGACTCATTCGATAACTACAAGACTTTGTCGTTCGTCACTACAACTACAATGATTTTGAATGATTTCCAGTGGTATGGCCAGATGCCGTAAAAATGGCGGACAGACTATCAATGGCTTATGATTAAAGGAGTTAGGGAGAAAGGGTGCCACCACTGAAAAACCAGTGGTGGAGGTGGAGAGACCTCTCTAAGTTTTAGTAATTGTTGATAGAGATTCAAAAAGAACTACAGATCACTACAAATTCTCTATTTTGCAGTCGATGAATTCCACTTAGTTTTACTTAAGACAAAGTAGGTTATGAAACCAACCATCATACCAGGAGCAACCTCGTACATCGTACCTCCAAGCCCAAACTCACGCCAAAATAAAGTAACTCCAACTCCATTTACGACCATCAGTATAGCCGTAGTTTCTGAAACTTTTTTTCCTAATGCATACACAAGCATTAATGGCCCAAAAGCCGCTGACAAAACTGACCAAGCAATAAGAACAAGTTCAAATACATTTTTACTTCCGAATAACGCAATTAAAAGTGCTACTACCGTCACAAGACCAGTTGTTACCTTTGTAATAAGAAGGGTATCTTTCTCTTTAGGTAAAATATCTCTAGTAAAGGCTGCACTACAGCTCAGTATTTGAGAGTCTGCAGTAGACATTGTCGCTGAAAAAATTCCAGCAAGTACGACACCAATTGAATTATCTATAGCTAATCCTGTTGGAGTTACATCTAAAAAACCAGGAGAAACGGCGTTCAATTTTGCAATATATTGATCAAAACCACCAACTTCACTTACTCCAACAAAAAAGAGCATAGACATAGCAAAGATCATAACGATTGATTGGGCCGCATCTGTCCAAATAGAAGCTCTAATTCCTCCAGATAGACAATAAAGAAATACGATAACACTACCAATGATTGCACCAGTACTATAATCCCAACCAAAAAGAACATGGAGCGCTTTACTTCCAGCTCTGAATTGAGCTGCAGCATACACTCCTAAAAAAACCACAGTTATAATACCAACTAACAATCTTAGTTTTCTAAAATCAGATCCATGCTGCCATCTTGATAAGACACCACCAAAACTTAACAAATTTTCACTTTCGGTAATTTTTCTTAATTTTTTATGAACAAAGAAACTCATAATAAGGTCACCAAAAATCCATCCAACCAACCATAAGCCAGATAGATTGAAGCCCAGAAGTATACGTGTAACCAATCATCCCAATAAACATATAACCACTATTACTAGTGGCAATGGCAGATAACGCAGCCAACCAGGGAGGTATATCATGTCCAGCTAAAAGGTAATCAGAGTTGCTTCCCTTACTCTTGAATAAGGAACTAGAGCTACAAGTATTTTTAGTATTCTATTATCTTGATAAGAAAATTGATTACACCTCCCTAGAGGGATGGGAGCTTTATCGAGATATTGATTATGATACTTCAAAACCTGTTAAAACCCGTTTGTTCAATCAAGGGCAGATAATTACTAGTATAGAAAAAAAGAGAAAAAAACTTCTTTCAAAAAATAAAAAGTAAAATAAAAATCTTCAACCCTGATATAATTAAAAATGTAGGCCACTCTTGTCAGTCTTATCTTTACAGTTTTCACTTCAATTTATGATATTACAGCGCGGGGTGGCGACGACAAGCACCTCCACCAAAATCGACACCAGAAAGGCGGTTTAAGTTTTTGTTATTAAAGACTTTTATCTTTTTGGTTGGGTGCCACCGGGTGCCGGGGTTTTGGTGGAAAATCAAATGCTTATAAAAATAAGCACCCCTTGGAAAATAAAATATAAGCATTTGATATTGGCCGTAGGTGACGGTCTGAATTAACTTTAGTAGTTAGTGAGGACTGGTTATGAAAAAAATAAGAGTATTTGTTGATACGTCAGTTTTTGGCGGTTGTTTCGACGATGAATTTAGAAAAGATAGTGAGGCTTTCTTTAACTTGGTCAGGAAAGGTCGTTTTCAAGTTGTTGTCTCAGAATTGATTTTAGAAGAACTGAAAGGGGCACCTAGTGATGTCTTTGATGTTTTCTTTAACCTTCCGAATGAAAACAAAGAAATATTGATTGAGGGTGAAGAAGTTTTTGAACTTAAGGATGCCTATATTCAAGCAGGTGTTGTTACTAAAAAATCTGAAAATGATGCTTCTCATATTGCGATTGCCTCTATTGCCAAGGTTGACCTTATTGTAAGTTGGAACTTCAAACATATTGTCCACTTTGAAAAGATTCGAGGATACAACGGAATAAATATAATTAAGGGCTATCAGTCGATAAGTATTCATAGCCCAAGTGAGGTTATTGATTATGAAAAAGAATAAGAAGTTTGATTGTGTAAAAATGAAAAATGAAATTCAAGCTAAAATTCTAGAAGAGAAGAAAAAGTTCTCGTCAGAAGAAGAGTATAGAAAACATCGAATGGAAGAATTGATGAAAGATGAGCGCTTGAGCCAGCTTTTGAAAAATGCTAAAAAAATTGGTGATTCCAAAGGGGATGCGGCTTAATTGACATTAAGGGAAAAGAGATGGGTTTATACAATAAGCTTAAGTCAATATGGAAGAAACTCGATATTAACGGGCAGGTGATAAATTATTCATCTAAAGAGTTGTGGGTTATTGAAACAAAGAATGGCCCTGTCGCACGCATATTACGCCCTGGTTATAAAACACCGATTAAATTAGATATTGATGGATTTAAAAGAGTCGATGGCAAGGCTATAGAGAAGCATAAAAATTGGTGGAAATTTTACGATTTTTCAACAGTTGATGTATTTGATAATGGGGCGAATCTGAAGATTTCTGTTATTACAAAAATAGCAGTAGATGAAAATCATTTTAAAAAGCCTAAGTATTTGAAGGGACTATTTGGTGAACCTATTAGGGCCATTGTTGATATAAGAAGAAACAAAAAAGGCGTCATTGAGCAGTATAAAATATCAGATATTGGTTGGGTTAGCTTTGAGGATGCTTTTAAAATGGTTTGCTATCACGAGATTGATAATGCAAGACCTGTTTTTCCTAAAAATGGAAAACCTTATATTAGGTCAAAAAGAGATAAAAGTATTTTAAACAACTTGTCTCTCAAAGGAAAAGCATGAAACTCTTAAAAGCATCTCTTGCCATGAGCATAATATTTCTTTTTGGTGTTGGTATTAATATGTACAGATTTGGATATGGTTTTGAAGATGGTTTCTTTAGAACTTTGTTAGCGCCAATGGAAGGAACAGTGTGGGCCGATGGCTTTTCGGAAGAGGCTTTTGATAAAATAAGTATAGGGATGACAGCAGAGCAGGTTTTTTCTATTTTAGGTGAGCCCCTTGAAAAAGATAGTGATTGTCATAAGTTATGTTTTTGGACCTACTCATGGCAGGATACTCAGACTGCTGATTTTGACCAAAGGTGGGTAGTTTTTAATAGTCAAAACCAGGTTATTGAAAAACGAAAGAGCTTTTTTATAGATTGATTCTAAGTATTGCTACGCTTCATTTAGTGCCGTGGTGTTGTTGAGATTCCAGGTGGTTAAGCTGTATTGGCCCTATTTCAATGCTGAATGAATTGTTGCTCATGCAGGAGGGGAGAATCAAACCCACTGTGGGAACCGTACTCATTTCTTAAGTTTGTTTTTAGTTTGCTCCACAAGAGTGTGGTTCTTCCTATCTTGGAAAGTTCATAGATGTTTCGCTGTGAGGATTGACTTCTCATTGAAATATTCAATCGAGTATTTGTGTGGTAAATAATTTTAGTACAAATTTTAAATTAGAGAGAAGATTTTGATGAAGTTTGAATATCTTGAAAGAGGTGATCCAGAGATTTGTGAAGTAGTACTTCGCTCTGTTCCTGATTGGTTTGGGATAGAAGAATCAACGGTTGCTTACATAAATAAGTCTAAAGAACTTCCTATGATTAGTGCGTTTGAGGATGGAAAGGCTATTGGTTTTTTATCACTATTGCAACACAGTCAATATACCACCGAAGTGTATGTCATGGGAGTTGTTCCCGAATATCATCGTAAAGGTGTTGGGAAAAAGTTATTGATTGAGGCGGAAAAGGTTTTAGCAAAAAATGGAATAGAGTTCTTACAAGTTAAAACAGTAAGTGCTGATAGAGAGTGTGAAGTTCCCCAAAAACACTGGACATTTTTTCTGTAGCGGTTATAACTCTGGGAGGAGTAAACCGTGGAAACAAAACCTAAGAAGAATTCTTACAGTAAAGAGTTTAAAATTCAAGCAGTTGAGCGTTGTAAAGTCGTTGGCATAAAGAAGGCCAGCGAGGAGTTGGGTGTCTGTACAGCTTCTCTTTCAAACTGGAAAAAGCTCTTTGATCCATCATCGGACAAGTCAAAATCTAAAGACAAGCCTACTTACGAGGAGCTTCAAAAAGAAGTTATAAGACTCAGAAAAGAGCTTGGCTATGTTGAAGAGATCAACGACATTCTAAAAAAAGTACGGCAATCTTTTCGAACGACAAGTTTCGAGGTTCGAAGTGATTTCTTTCGTTAAGACTGAGAGCTCGATAAACATTCCAACCCGCTTTCTCTGCCGTCATTTCAGAGTAAGCCCCAGTGGGTATTATCACTGAAAGAAACGTCACTCTGGGATCAGATTTGTGAATAAGGAATCAATCTGTAAAAGGATCAAGGAGATCTTTGAAGAGAGTAAAGAAACTTATGGTTCTCCTCGAATCTTCGAAACCTTAAAAGATGAGAATTTATCAATCTCTTCCCTCAAGACCAGGAGAGCTTCTCGCTGGAGATATTACTTACCTGAGGCTTGGGAAGAGCTTTTTTTACCTCTCGGTTGTCATTGATCTTTTTAATCGAGAGATTCTTGGTTGGTCGATGGGAAACAGTCTTGAGACGAAACTTGTTCTTGACTCGCTTGATATGGCGATGAAAAAAGTTGGTCCTGATGCGGAAGTGATTTTTCAT